>NZ_JBGOOV010000020.1:0-98661 GCF_041439795.1 Shewanella sp. 5S214 | reverse complement strand
TAGAATGACCCAGTGTAGATGCGCCTGAGGGTATCGAAAACAGGGACGTTTTCGTAAGCGGCCATGGATGGCGCAAAGCGTCCCGAAGCAGTATCTGCACATAATCCCACTGCAGGTGATTAACTGCATTGAAGGTACAAGCTTCAAACCCATTTAACCAACACCCACTCAGCTAAACACCACTAAACCAAACATAAAAATGCCAAACCTTCATTAGAAGGCCTACAAAATTTAGGCACAACGAGTTCGTTTTCTTGACTTAGAAACGGACAAAAGTAAGTCTGCACTAAGCCGCTCTATCACATCTTTGTAATCGCGACATTCGCTATCCTGTAGCACACTTGCAGCAGGTAGTGAGTAGCGATTAAATCATGTGATCAATCAAACTTAACCGAACCAAATAAGTTAAGTTAATCAATATCTCACTTACGTTGTTGTAATATGAGTTGCTTTTCACGAGCAAGCATTACCATGCGAAACATGCCCCACGCCATAATCACAGCACCTAAAAGCAACATGACATTAACAATGACAGCTTGGTTAGCGAGTATAGGTAAAAAATCTTGGTCAAATCCGGCAACTAAACCGTAAATTCCTAGACCAAACAACAATGCTCCAGGGAAATCAATTAAGGCGACTATCATCATACTGCGATGAATTCTAGCCAACTCAGCTTGGGTGTTATTCTGTGTCATTTGCTCATCCTTGCCTAAATACACTTAATGAGTATCTATTACAGATACCACGATGATGCCCAAAATAGCGCTTTGCAATTGAAGTATCTACGTCATCAACGGCAACATAAACCATCCAATTGACGGATATGGTTATTGCTATCATGCCAGCAAATAGCTTATTGACCAACATACCATTGGTTGTTAAATATCAGCCAGAATAGTCACAAACAAAAAAGCCTTCAAACGAAGGCTTTCTGAATAATTATAATTCGATTATAACAAGTTGCGGTTATTTAAATACCGGTAAGATATCTGCCATTGCCAATAAGTGACATGTTGCGGTCACTATCCCAAACAACACCACAAGCACAATCAGTGGCGTTCCGCCTGGCACCTTAAAGCCAACATAATCGGGATACTGCTGCCTCACTTTATAAGCCAGCAAAGCTGGAACAATCACAGCCCATATGGTGGCTGCAAGTGCAGCAAAACCAATAGCGAGGATAAACCCATTCGGAAACAGCAAGCCCAATATTGTTGGCGGGATAAACGTAACCGCTGCAGTTTTAATCCGTCCGGTGCGCGAATCATCAAAACCAAATAGATCAGCAAGGTAGTCAAACAGACCTAATGTGACACCTAAAAATGATGATGCCACGGCAAGATTGGCAAACAGGGTCAACATGCTATCAAGCCATTGGCTGGCAATAACACCCGACAACGCTGCAACTAACACCCCAATATTACCGCCTTGGGCAATAACATCGGCAAACTGGCTGCGCTGAATATTACCCATAGTTGCCACTAACCAACACACATAAATCACTAATGCGATTGTGGTTCCGCTAATGATGGCCTTAACAATGGTTTTAGCATCTTTACCGTAATATTTAACTAAACTGGGTACGTTACCGTGATAACCAAAACTGGCTAAGCCAAAAGGAATCGCAGCGAGCAGATAAGGTAAGTAACGCGACTCACCATCGGGTGATACCAGTTTCACGGTATCGATATCGATCAATAAATTACCAATGGCCAAGAAGAAGGTAATGACCATGCCACCAAGCATGATGGTGGTAATGCGATCAACCGCTTTAGTACTGACAAATACCACTAGCGCCAGCACCACGGCAAACACTAACCCTGCCACACTCTGAGGTAGACTGACACCCAATGCCGATAAACTGTGATTAACAATCGATCCGCCACCACTGATATAGGCATAAGTTAAAATGTACAACACAAAGGCTATAGAGACGCCGTTAATGACTCGCCAAAACTGCCCTAGGGTTACTCGAGTTAAGGTATCGAAACTGTCACCGGGTTCAAAATGCAAGTTAGCTTCTAATAACAGCAAACCCGACATTAGCATGCAAAACCAGACGCCGAGCAACATCGCTATTGAGTAGCCAAACCACATCCCTGCACCAACAACTGGCAAGGAAAACATTCCCGCACCCACTGTAGTGCCAGCAATGATCATCGCCCCACCCAATACTGACTTACCACTAGTGCGATGCTTGGCCGCATTCATATGGTTTGCCATTATTGTCCGTGCTCCGCATCCACACTGTCTACTATGGTTTGTTTCACTGACGAACTCAGCAACTTGTTAGCATGATCTCGAATTCTGATCACTTCGTCACGATGTTCAACACTGCATAAGTAACCGAGTTCTTTTAACTTAACACTCAAGGTGTTATACAGTTTTTTGTCATAAAACTCTGGAGCGGTAATCCCGTGAAGTGCGCCTAGTCGTTGGGCCAACAAGTGACTGTCGGTTTCAAGAGCAGAACGTTCAAGCTCAGGCTTTATCGCCAGTAAATTGAAGATAATGGCATAACGCTGCAAGGTCTCACTGATCGTTTCAGCCAGAAGTAACACTTGGGTAATATGACGAGGCGTGATGACAAAGTTATCATTGTCGCTCAACAAACCTTGCTCAAGCATAAAGTCTAAAACGCCATCAACATATTTAGGCACATCATCAATGCCCATAAATAACTCTGCTTTCAACAATGGATAAAAATCCATCACGATGGCATGAATGCGCGCGCGATCGCAGTCATCATAGCGCAATAAACAACTGGCAATTAATGACGGTATCGCCATTAAATGAATAATATTATTACGGTAATAACTCATGGTGATGGCAATTTTTTCATCAACAGAAATAATCTCACCAATAGAATCTTTGGTACTAACAAACTTATTTAACGACAAACAATGATCAACAATCGACTTACCATCACCCTCGGCGACCGATGCGTAATCGGTATAAGGTACGGTTTTCAATAAGGCTAAATACAGATCAAGTTGGCGTTCTAACTGACTTCTTTCTAATGCATTTTGCTCTGAGGCTAATAACACTAAACTGGTTAATGTTACCGAGCTCGCGGCGGCAGCACCGTTAATATTGGTCATCACGCGGTTAGCGAGTAAATTAACCGATGGAGTAAACCACGATGGTTTTTGATCAGGCTCTTTCGCCAGTTCGCTACGCCATTCTGGCGCTTGTTGATTTAAGAAGTGCTGTAAGTTAATCGGCTCACCAAAATTAACATAACCTTGGCCAAAGTTGCCGAGTTTACGCAGCGCACCAAATAACTGCCAAACAGATTCTTTTTTCTTTTTCTTGCCGCTTAATTCTTTGTGGTAAGTGGCCACTTCCATCACATGATCATAACCTAAATATACTGGTACTAACGTCACTGGGCGCTCTATGCCGCGTAGTACACTGTTTATGGTCATTGCCAACATGCCGGTTTTAGGCGCAAGTAAACGCCCTGTACGCGAACGCCCACCTTCGGTGAAATACTCAACCGAATAACCTTTAGCAAATAACTGATCTAAATACTCACGAAATACTGCGGTATACAGTTTATTACCATTAAAGCTGCGGCGGATGAAGAATGCTCCACCACGGCGGAACATTGGCCCTGCTGGCCAAAAGTTCAGGTTAATACCGGCCGCAATATGCGGCGGAACCATACCCTGATAATACAAAATGTATGACAGCAACAAGTAATCCATATGGCTGCGATGACAAGGTACGTAGACAATTTCATGGCCATCATGGTGAAGCTGTCTTACCTGTTCAGCACCTTTGATATTGATACCGCTATATAATTTATTCCATAACCAAGTGAGAAAACGCTCGGCAATGCGCACTAAACTATCTGAATAGTCCGCGGCAATTTCATCGAGGTATTCAATCGCAGTTTCACGGGCTTTTTCAGGGGATACTTTTTTGTTGACCGCTTCTTCTTCAATTGCCTTTTTAATTGAATCTGACTTTAATAAAGAGGCAAATAGCATTTGACGATTAGGTAATTGTGGCCCTGTCATAACTTTACGTTGGCGACGGAAATGTACTCGCGCGACACGGGTTAATTTATGCGCAATTCTTTTATCTGTACCGTGCTCATCAGCCATATGGCGCAGCGATAACGCATTAGAAAACTGCACAAAATTATGTCGCCCTAAAAATAAAATCATCAGCCACTTACGTAACCAAGTTGGGTTTTCTCTTTCAAAAACAGCCGCTGTCATGCTGTCTTCTTCCTTACCAGGAGTTCGTCCCCAATAAAGACAAACTGGCACTAATTGAATATCGAGGTCAGCATTCTCACTATGAAGCGATAATAAACGGGTAAAATAATTAAGGAACTTCTCACCACTTTCACGTTTACCAAATAGAGGTTTACGCCCCTCTAAACACACCACTCGAGGCACTCTTAAACCATCAAGCTGTAACGGCTCATAAGGACTTGGCATACCAAATCCTTCAGTGATTTCGCTCAAGGCGGCAATATCACTAATAGATTCCGTTTTCATTAAATAAACCAAGGGCTTGGTCGGATCTATATTGAGGTCATCAAACGGATCATGGGGCACCACAATGGTCTGTACCATCCATTTTTGAACCCATTTTAATGCTTGTAAAAATATTGAATCTGGTTTTGACATGGTTATTTTCGCAACATAAGCCATTGTAATATTGTCGTATAGGATACCAGAAACCACCCTGCTTACACTATCTGGCCGACTTATCTTTACGTGTAAGCTCTCACTTTAAGACATAGTGCAAGATAAAACATATATAATAACCAATAAAAACATTAATTTAAGTTACATAAAACCAATAAAACACAAAAAATAGTTGGTTAATACTTGCACGAACACAAACACTGTATATAATGACAGTCACTGTATAAAAAGACAGGAATCATCATGAGACCGTTAACGCCGCGCCAAGCAGAAATATTAGACTTAATTAAAAACAATATCGCCGAAACAGGTATGCCACCCACTCGTGCTGAAATTGCGAAACGTCTTGGCTTTAAAAGTGCTAATGCTGCCGAAGAGCATTTAAAAGCATTAGCCAAAAAAGGCTTTATCGAGATCATGCCTGGAACCTCTCGAGGTATTCGCTTACCTCATGAAGAACAGATTGAAACCGGTTTGCCTCTGATTGGACAAGTTGCAGCTGGTGAGCCCATTTTGGCTCAAGAACACGTTGAACAGTATTATCAAGTCGACCCGAGCATGTTTAAACCTGCCGCAGACTTTCTGTTGCGCGTTCGTGGTGACAGCATGAAGAACATCGGTATTTTAGAAGGCGATTTACTCGCGGTTCATAAAATGCAACAAGCACGTAATGGCCAAGTTGTGGTGGCGCGTGTTGATGATGACGTCACCGTAAAACGATTTGAACAAAAAGGTAATGTGATTTATCTGCATGCAGAAAATGACGATTACACCCCGATTAAAGTTGATTTAAGTTGCCAAAGCCTAACCATTGAAGGGCTTGCCGTTGGCGTTATCCGTAATGGAGATTGGTTATGAACAAACTAATGGGCATCGCGCCACGTCACCCAGGCTTATGGGTAGATTTAGCTGAAACAGAATTGCATGGCAACCAAACCATTCGCACATTACAAACAGTCACCCAAGGTGAAGCTGAGTTGAGCCAGTTGTGTAGTCAACTCGCCACATTGAGCCAACAAGGTCGATGGATTGTGTTAATTAGCCCACCACACATTGGCTATAAACATATGCTGGCAAATGCTGGCGTGAGAATGGACCGTATTTTACTGGTGCACACTAAAGACGAAGTCGAAACCTTATGGGCGATGGAAAAAGCGCTTACCAGTGGAACATCAAGTGCTGTCGTCACTTGGACAAGCTCACTTGACGCCCGTGATAGTCGTCGATTAGAAATTGTAGCTAAAAGTGCACGGGCTTTAGGTGTGGTAATTGAGGATGTGAATGCTCACTTACCTCACAAACATCAAATTGTTAGCCCTACATTAATAAATGGAACAAGTAATTTTTGCTCATTTCACTGAGCATTAACCCTTACTTACCAAGCCCTGTATTGAATTCAGGGCTTTTTTTTCATCTTTTTTCAGTTAATTAGCCAACAAAGTGATCTTGATCAATGTTTAATCTACAGCTAATGTTGTTCCCAAGGATGAAATATTATTCATCTTTAATTGGACGTGAATGACAGTGATTAAGATTACTTTCAGACAAATGAGCCAACTCAATCTTGATAAGTTCAGTAGTAGGTACAAGCGTGGTGCACCGCTAATAATAAAACCGTAAACAACCCGTTTACTGCCACCAAGGTACTTTGAGGTCATCAAACTTTTTTCGGGAACCGAAAAGTTTGCATAGAGCAGAGAATTACTGTGTGACTTTTCTTTGTAATTGCTATTTGCAATGAACAGAGGAGCAGTCTTGTGAAGCAATGGTGGTATTGTTTACTGGTGGTGTTTATAGCACTTCCGCTTGGGGCATCAGAAATGTCCCTCAACATGACTCAAGGCGTGACAGATATCAGTGGTAAGGTTTATGGCCTCCACATGACGATACTTTATATCTGTTGTGCCATTGGGTTAGTGGTGTTTGGGATCATGATTTATTCAATGATTTACCATCGCAAATCAAAAGGCGCTGTTGCGGCAAATTTTCACGAAAGTACTAAAGTGGAAATAGCTTGGACCGTCATTCCTTTCATCATCTTAATCGCCATGGCCATTCCAGCCACTAAAACCTTAATTGCCATGGAAGATCCCAGCAATGCGGATCTCACCATCAAAATTACTGGGTCGCAGTGGAAATGGCATTACAGCTATTTTGATAAAGACATCGAATTTTACAGCACATTATCGACCCCCAGAGATCAAATCGATGGCATAGAGGCTAAAGGAGAGCATTATCTTCTTGAAGTCGATAAACCACTCGTACTGCCCATTAACCAAAAAGTGCGTTTTTTAATGACATCAGATGATGTGATCCACTCATGGTGGGTTCCGGCTTTTGCGGTTAAAAAAGATGCCAATCCAGGCTTTATTAATGAAGCATGGACCCGCATTGATAAGCCCGGAATTTATCGTGGCCAATGTGCCGAATTGTGCGGTAAAGACCATGGATTTATGCCAATTGTGGTGCAAGCATTATCAGAGACAGATTTTGATAATTGGTTAGTAGAGCAAAAGCAACTGGCCAGTAATGCCGCTGCTGCGGCGGCTGCATCACTGTCACAAACCTTATCTCTTGAAGAGTTAACCACCCAAGGCGAACAGATCTATCTTGCTCGTTGCGCCGCTTGTCACCAACCTAATGGTGCGGGCCTTCCAGGTGTATTCCCATCACTAATTGGCAGTCCTATCATAAAAGGCCCTGTTGCAGGTCACCTCAACATCGTCTTAAACGGTAAACCAGGAACCGCAATGCAAGCCTTTGCCAAGCAACTTACCGCCCAAGAGATTGCCGCAGTGATTACCTTTGAGCGTAATGCTTGGGGCAATAATACCGGTGATGTTGTTCAAGCTGCTGATGTGAGTAATTTCTCTGGCGGCAATGAAGCAAGTACTGAAGCAAATAAGACTGAAAGCACAATGGCCGCAACAGCAACTGAGAGCACCAATACTGCGACAGAAAAAGCGACTCAGGCTCTTGAAACCGTCGCAAAGGCTGTAACACCAGAGGTTGTTGCCATTGAAGATCTGCCCACCTTAACCTTGGAGCAGTTAATCACAGAAGGTGAGCAGGTTTATGCCACCACTTGCGCCGCATGTCATCAAGCCACTGGTGCTGGTTTGCCAGGCGCTTTCCCTTCACTTATTGGCAGCCCTGTGGTTAGCGGACCGGTTAGCGGACATATCGATATCGTTATGCACGGTAAACCAGGCACCGCGATGCAGGCATTTAGTAGTCAACTTAGCCCACAAAAGATGGCCGCGGTGATTACTTATGAGCGCAATGCGTGGGGCAATAATTCTGGCGAGGCGGTGCAACCTGCCGATGTCGCTAGCCATGGACAGTAGGGGAAGACAATGAGCACAACAACGCACGATACACTAGCTACCGCTCATGATGAACATCATCACGGAGCGCCGAAAGGGCTCATGCGCTGGCTACTCACAACTAATCATAAAGATATCGGTTCGCTGTACTTATGGTTTAGTTTTATTATGTTTCTCACTGGTGGCGCCATGGCAATGGTCATTCGGGCAGAGTTATTTCAGCCTGGATTACAGCTAGTAGAACCTAACTTTTTTAATCAAATGACCACGGTTCATGGTCTTATCATGGTATTTGGCGCAGTGATGCCAGCTTTTACCGGATTAGCTAACTGGTTAATTCCGATGATGATCGGTGCACCAGACATGGCTTTACCGCGGATGAATAATTGGAGCTTTTGGATTTTACCGTTCGCGTTTACCATATTACTCAGTTCGCTATTCATGGAAGGCGGTGGTCCTAACTTTGGTTGGACATTCTACGCACCGCTATCAACCACTTATAGCCCTGATAGCACCGCTCTATTTGTATTCGCCATCCATATCATGGGTATCAGCTCGATAATGGGTGCGATTAACGTTATCGTGACTATTGTTAACTTGCGTGCTCCTGGCATGACATGGATGAAACTGCCTTTGTTTGTGTGGACTTGGTTAATTACTGCCTTTTTATTAATTGCGGTGATGCCAGTGCTCGCAGGCGCAGTGACTATGGTGTTAACCGACAAGTTTTTCGGTACCAGCTTTTTCGATGCTGCAGGTGGCGGTGACCCAGTGATGTTCCAGCATATTTTCTGGTTCTTCGGTCACCCAGAAGTTTACATCATGATTTTACCCTCATTCGGCATTATCTCCGCCATTATACCGACCTTTAGCCGCAAGAAATTGTTTGGCTATTCCTCTATGGTTTACGCTACTGCCAGTATTGCTGTGCTGTCGTTCTTAGTATGGGCACATCATATGTTTACCACAGGCATGCCAGTATTCGCCGAGTTGTTTTTCATGTATTGCACCATGCTAATTGCGGTTCCCACCGGGGTTAAAGTGTTTAATTGGGTTGCTACCATGTGGCGCGGTTCGATGACATTTGAAACACCAATGCTATTTGCGGTGGCGTTTATCATTCTGTTTACCATTGGTGGCTTTTCCGGTTTGATGCTGGCAATCACCCCTGCTGACTTTCAGTATCACGACACTTACTTTGTGGTGGCGCATTTTCATTATGTACTGGTGACTGGGGCGATATTTTCCATTATGGCGGCGGCATATTATTGGCTGCCAAAATGGACCGGTAATATGTACAACGAAACCTTAGGCAAGTGGCATTTTTGGTGCTCAGTGATCTCTGTCAACGTGCTGTTTTTCCCAATGCACTTTTTAGGCTTGGCGGGTATGCCTCGTCGAATCCCAGATTACGCAGTACAGTTTGCCGATGTGAATCAAATTGTTTCGATTGGTGGATTCGCATTTGGTTTATCGCAGTTTATTTTTCTCGCTGTGGTGCTCAAATGTATCAAAGGTGGCAAACCGGCTGGCGATAACCCTTGGGAAGCTGCAGAAGGTTTGGAATGGACCATTGCCAGTCCAGCGCCATATCACTCGTTTACCACTCCGCCGGAGATAAAATGAGATGACACAGCCAACAAAATCAAATCGTAAGTTATTAATCATGCTGATTGCTGGATCAATTGGTATGTTTGGGTTTGGTTTTGCATTGGTACCGCTTTATGACGTGCTCTGCGATACATTGGGTATTAATGGCAAAACCCAAAATAGCGCCAGTAGCTATGAAGCGGTAGTGGTTGATAAAAGCCGTACCGTTACCATTGAATTTGTGACCCAAGTTCAGTCAGATATGCCATGGGAATTTAGCCCTAAAGTTAACCAAATAAGCGTCCATCCTGGTGAGCTCACTCACGCACAATTTTTGGTTAAAAACCTGTCTGCACACGACACAGTAGGCCAAGCAATCCCTTCAGTATCACCTGGACAAGGAGCGGCGTACTTCAATAAAACGGAATGTTTTTGCTTTAACCAACAACCATTGGCCGCATCAGCAACAGCAGAATTACCATTGATTTTCTACGTGGACCCGGATTTACCCGCGTCTATTAATACATTGACTCTCTCTTATACCCTCTATGACATCACCGATAAACAGACGATCGTCGTAGAGCAAGGAGCAGCAAAATGACCACAAAGTATCAAACTTATTATGTGCCAAACCAAAGTGCTTGGCCGATAATCGGTGCTATAGGCTTATTTTTAATTGCATTTGGCGCAGGCACTTATGTACAACAATTAGCCACTGAAAAAACCTCAGGAAGTTACATATTAATCACTGGTTTTGCCGTGATTATCTTTATGATTTTTGGTTGGTTTAAAACCGTTATTGATGAATCAATGGCAGGACTTTACTCACCACAAATGGATCGTTCATTTAGGCAAGGAATGAGCTGGTTTATTTTTTCAGAAATTATGTTTTTTGGGGCTTTTTTTGGCGCATTATTTTATGCACGTATGATTTCAGTACCTTGGCTTGGTGGCGCATCGAACAATGCCATGACTCATGAGGTACTGTGGCCTGCCTTTGAAGCAATTTGGCCTTTGGTGAAAACACCTGATGGGAGTGCAACCGAGGCGATGCCATGGACGGGTTTGCCATTAATCAACACCATCATCCTGTTAACCTCATCGGTTACCTTGCATTTTTCCCACATCAATCTCGAAAAAGCCAATCGTAAACCGTTGATCATCTGGTTAGCGTTAACGGTGATTTTGGGGATTGCGTTTCTCAGTTTACAGGTCGAAGAATACAGCCATGCCTATCAAGAAATGGGCCTAACCCTATCTTCAGGAGTGTACGGTAACACCTTCTTTTTATTAACCGGTTTTCACGGCATGCACGTGACGATTGGTACCCTGTTCTTGATTATTTTATTACTCAGAATTATCAAGGGTCACTTTAACCCCGATAAACATTTCGCATTTCAAGCGGGTAGTTGGTATTGGCACTTCGTTGATGTGGTTTGGCTATGCTTATTCATTTTTGTTTATGTGCTGTAAATCAGCACTAATAAGGTCTGGGGTTAGGTTGAATGTAGCCTAGCCCTAAGGCCACCAGCAGCACCACAATCACGACAACAGAAAATAACACTCTACGACCAAGATAATGGCTCATTGATTGTTGATGCTGCCCTTTGACCATAATAAATAAGGCTCTAGCTAAGTTAAATAATATGAATACAAGCAACGAGACTAAAACTAACTTAACAATGAAAGGTGTTGTCACAGGCAATCCTTTTAGGAGTGTGGGTGTGTCTCGGGTATTATTTGTAATGATTACTTTGGTCGTGTTTGGCTTATTGGTCAAGTTAGGATTATGGCAATTATCACGGGCAGCGTTTAAACAAGAGTGGCAAAGCACATTACTTGTGCGCCAACAGCAGCATGCACTCAATTATGAGGCAATGTTAGCACTGGTTAATTTATCAAAGTTACCCACTGGGTCTGAGTCAGAGGCGGCATTGCTCACAGGTTACCGCTTATCGATTTTGGCAAAACCCGTTAATAACACAATAATGCTGTTAGACAATCAGGTGTATCAGGGGCAAGTGGGATATTTAGCTTACCAAGTGTTTGAAATAACCCCAGAGCAGCCTTGGATACTCGTTGAACTAGGTTTTGTTGCAGCCAACAAAGACCGTCGAATATTGCCTCAACTTGAACCACTAGAAATACGCTACTACACCCTCTATGGACGGGTATATCAAAAACAAACCAATCCATTTAGTGATCAGTTAGATGCTGAACAACGCGCCGATGCGCCAATACGTTTTCAAAACATCAACACTGCAGCATTAGCTGACATGTTAGAACATTCGCTAATACCTGTAGTGCTACAACCTGAAAATGTCCCGCGCTACAACTTACCGCAACCTTGGGTGCCGATCCCATTATCGGCGCAGAAGCATCAAGGTTATGCCTTGCAATGGTTCACTATGGCAGGAGTATTTTTAGGATTAATGAGCTGGATAGCATATCGACAATATCGACGTTAACTCTCGTCGTGAATAAATAACTTAACAATAATATCAATATGATAAAGAGGAGATGGAATGAACTCCCTACCGAAAAAGAGCAATAAAGCGCTAATCGTATTACTGCTGGTGTTTATTTTACCGGTTGCAATAGCCAAGTTAGTGCTAAGCCTAGAACTCTATAATGGTGCGGCGACGAACAAGGGGGCACTGATCACTCCCGAAGTGAGTTATGCCAACTTAGCCATGGAAAACCCTAAACCACATATTTGGCAGGTACTTTTTTTTCTCCCCGAGCAGTGTAACGAGCAGTGTCAAGAACGTCTGTATATTTTACACCAGAGCTATATCGCACTAGGCAAAGATAGAGATCGCGTTATCCCTATCATAGTGGTGAATAATCATAGCGACACCAAGATACTCAAACAATTGAATATCGGCTTTGATCAAGTCAATGCCAATGATGCACTTGCAACATTGTTGACTGAACAACAGCTGATCATTGTCGATCCTCTTGGCAGCCTAGTGATGCAATATGACAATGTGATTGGCCACGACGCCAATATTGCCCAAGGTAAAGCCATGATTGCTGATTTACGCAAAATGCTTAAATTATCGAGGGTGGGCTAATGACCATTAATCGGCTGATAAAATTTACCTTGGTATTTACCTTAGCGGTCATTTTAATGGGGGCTTACACACGCTTATCTGATGCCGGACTGGGTTGCCCTGATTGGCCTGGATGTTATGGCCATTTAGCGGTACCCAGTGCAAGCCATGACTTAGCAAAAATCGAAACGCATTTTCCACAAATGACCATAGAGCCAGAAAAAGCATGGCTTGAAATGATCCATCGCTATATCGCCGGTGCATTAGGATTAATGGTATTAGCTATCCTTGTATTGTGCCTTAAACAACCTCATGCACCGAAAAAACTCCCCAGTTTTATAGCCGTCTTAATTGTATTTCAAGCAGCGCTTGGCATGTGGACTGTCACAATGAAACTAATGCCTATTGTGGTGATGGCACATCTTATTGGCGGTTTTAGTCTATTTGCCTTGTTACTACTGCTGTACCTTAGGCTTAAGCCATTACGGATCCCAGGAGGTGATACTTATGCCCGCAAACTGGTTCCGTTAGCTTTAGTCAGTCTAGGAGTATTAGTCATTCAAATTGTACTCGGCGGCTGGACCTCATCGAATTACGCGGCTCTAGCCTGTACTTCGTTACCCATTTGCGAAGGTAACTGGGTCGATAACTTACGTATTGCCGATGCTTTTTCACCGTTCCAAGGCGATCATCCTAGTTTTGAATTTGGGGTATTAGACTATGCAACTCGAATGACCATTCATGTCAGTCATAGAGTTTGGGCCGTTGTTACTGCCATAACATTGATCCTACTAGCGCTAAAATTACGTTATGCACAATCACATGTAATGCGAAACAGTGGTTACTTATTACTGTTATTGGTAATCACCCAAGTCGGACTGGGTATTAGCAATGTGGTGATGAATTTACCTTTGGGCATCGCGGTATCACACAATGCAGGTGCAGCCTTATTGCTGCTTACCTTAGTCTTTATTAATTACGCCCTGTGGCGTAAAGCATAAGCGAGGATCGACCATGACAAAACCTCTTACTATTAGTCAGGTTCAACCTAAATTAACCCTACAATGGCGCGCTTATTTTGAAATGACCAAACCAAAAGTAGTTGCACTTATGCTACTTACCGTATTGGTTGGCATGTGTTTATCGGTACCGGGCATAGTGCCGCTGCAACCTTTAGTTGCTGGTATGGCAGGCATTGCAATGATGGCGGGGGCAGCGGCAGCATTTAATCATTTAATCGATCGCAAAATTGATGGCTTGATGGCCCGCACTTACAACCGACCTTTACCCAAAGGTAAAATATCGACAACCAAAGCGGCTGCATTTGCTGTGTCTCTCGGAGCCCTAGGCTTTGTGGTACTGTATGCCTTAGTCAATCCCCTAACCGCTTGGCTGACGTTTGCCAGTTTAATCGGCTACGCCTTGGTGTATACCGCTTACCTTAAACGAGCAACTTCACAAAATATCGTTATCGGCGGATTAGCAGGCGCTATGCCACCATTACTTGGCTGGACCGCGATAACCAATGAAATGCATGGTTACGCCCTGTTACTTGTGATTATTATCTTCACTTGGACCCCACCGCATTTTTGGGCGTTAGCGATTCACCGCCGTAAAGAATATGCCAAAGTTGATATTCCAATGCTCCCCGTAACGCACGGGGTAGAATTTACCAAAACCTGTATTTTGCTTTACACTATTTTACTCGCCATTGCCTGTTTACTGCCTGTTTTAGTCGGTATGTGTGGTCCAATATATTTGGTCGGCTCTACCCTACTCAGTTGTGGCTTTATCTATAAAGCGTGGCAGTTAAAGTTTCATGATTATCCAGAACTGTCGATGCAGGTGTTTAAATTCTCAATTTATCATTTAATGGTGTTATTTATTGTTCTATTAGTAGACCATTATTTTTGGGTAAACACTTAACCTAGAAAAGGAAATATATTGAAAATAATCATAGCATTAGGGCTGATATTATTAGCCATAGGCGGAGGTGTTGCTTACCAAAAGATGCAAACAGAACCTATGGTACTGGCAACCAGTTATGTATTTGAACAGCAGCGGGCATTGGCACCATTTACATTAGCAGACCAGTACGGCAACACCTTCAATAACCAATCATTGCAAGGTAAATGGAGCTTATTTTTTATTGGTTACACTGCTTGCCCTGATGTATGCCCTACTACCTTGAATAAACTCGCCGCGGCTTATCCACAGCTACAAAAAATAGCCAAGAATATACAAGTGGTGTTTGTGTCGGCAGATCCTAAACGCGACACTCAAGCGAAACGTTTGGATTACATCAATTTTTTTAATCAGGACTTTATAGCGGTCACTGCACAACACGCTGATTTGTTTCCCTTTAGTCGTGACTTAGGCTTTGTATACGCTATGGTTGGAGACGGTAGCGACTATCAGGTAGACCATAGCGCATCTTATGTATTAGTTTCCCCCCGAGTAGAAAAGATTGCGGTATTTAAACCAAAACCTCAACCCGGCCAATTAGCGCAAATTCTTAATGCAGAACTGATTGCTGACTTTGAGCAAATAGTAAAATCCTGGCAATAGCGCAGACTCATTAACCGCAACGGTAACTAACTGAGATAACATTATTCTTCGAGCCACTGCCCATTATCTTGTGGGCGGATCCACGCTTGTGAAAACCAATAATAACCGGTTTTTGTTTTGCTCGGTGCCGTACAATTATAACGCGAACGTCCTGGGGCTAAATCTGATGATGCCTGAATCGATAAGCGATTTTTACTTAACCAAATGGGCTTTTTAGGGCCTTGCCCTTGAATAAAACACATCACCTGATGTGGATAAATATCTTCAGTATCGAGGGTTAATATCAACTTAGGTCGCCATTGGCCGGATACAAGTAGAGGGTCGCTTATATTTTGCTTAGTTACAGGCATAGGTAAACTGGAAAATTTGACCTTCAAACTCGCCAAATCAGCGTAAGCATTGGCCACAGGGAAACGCGGTAACGCCGTTAATGAAGCATACTCTCCAGCGGCCCCCGATTGCTGACCAAAACCAACAAAGCCGTGTTTAGTCAAAATAGCTTCTAACTTGCTAGTGTATTCGCCGTATGGATAAGCAAACATTTTTACGCTTTGGCCGGTACGTTTTAAGATCTCGGCTTCCGTTGCGAGAATATTGTCTTCAACTCGTGCTTGCCATTGGTCTTGGGTTTCTTTACCTTGGCGACGAATTAAATGTTCATGCCCCCAACTGTGATTCGCTATTGTCACCCCTTGCTCTGACAGAGTGTTAATATCTTGCCAGCTCATCATCCCTTGGTAACCTGCTTCAATCGGAGCAACAGAAATAAATACCGTATAGGGAAACTTGTGTGTGGCTAAAATAGGTGCCGCATTTTGAATAATGCTGTCATAGCCATCATCAAAGGTAATCACAATACTTTTATGATTTAAGGTCGTGTTATGCTTAATACTAGCAACAGCATCGGTTAAAGAAATAACCGTAAAATCATTATCAGCTAAATACTGCATTTGCTCAGCAAACTGACTCGGGGTCACACTGGTACTTTTAGGCGTGTTTTCAGACACATGATGATACTGTAAAATAACCACTGCATTGGCATCTAAATGCAATACACTCAAACTGAGCAATGCCAACCATAACGCTATTTTCTTAACCATGATTATTCATACCTATGTCAGTTAGTACACTACTGTTAAATCGCCAAAAAAATCGTCAATTATTGGCATTAGCAACACCCATGATCCTGTCTAATATTACCATTCCGCTCTTAGGATTAGTTGATACAGCTGTGATTGGGCATCTAGGACACGCTTATTATCTTGGTGGCGTAGCCTTAGGAAGTACCATCATCACCTTGATGATATGGTTGCTTGGTTTTTTACGTATGTCCACCACCGGACTTGTCGCACAAGCCTTCGGGGCTAATGATACCTCAACTCAGCAACAATTACTGATACAAGGTTGCAGCTTAGCATTAACCTTAGGTTTGGTTGGCGTCATGCTGCAATCTCCTCTGCTCAATTTAGCGCTCAGTCTCAGTGATGCCAGTGAGCAAGTCATGCTCTATTGCCGCCAGTATGTGTCGATTCGAATCTGGTCCTTGCCTTTTGCCCTAACCAATTTAGTGCTACTGGGTTGGTTGCTTGGGCGCCAAAAGCCCAAAGCGGCTATGTGGCAGCTGATTATCGCCAACAGCGTCAATATTATTCTCGATATTGTATTTGTCATGGTATTTAAATGGAATGTGCAAGGCGCGGCATTGGCATCGGTTATTGCTGACATCTGTGCTTTTTCAGTGGCATTAGTCATGGTTAAACGCCAACTTATTGATATGGGTGGACTCAAATTTAGCCAGGTTATCGCGCATTTATCTTGGCGCGGTTATGCTCGTTTACTCACCTTAAATCGTGATATTTTTATTCGCAGTTTATGCTTACAAGCCGCGTTTAGCTTTATGACTTTTTATGGTGCCGGCTTAGGTGACAATATTATTGCCGCTAATGCCGTGCTGCTTAATTTACTGATGCTGATATCTTATGCATTAGACGGCATAGCCTATTACGCCGAAGCAGAAGTGGGCCGCGCATTTGGTCAAAAAAATCCAACCTTACTCCATGACAGCGTAGTGTTAGCTTTTTGCTGGTCGGCAATAGTGGCAGGATTATTTAGCCTACTATTTTGGTTGGCAGGGCCGTGGATAATTCAGCTATTAACCAATATAGAAGCGGTGCAAGATACTGCCAATAATTACTTAATCTGGCTCATTTTTATGCCTATATTGGCGTTTGGCTGCTATTTATTTGATGGGGTATATATTGGCGCTGCACAAGGACAAACCATGCGAAATAGTATGATAATCGCGACCTTTGCAGTTTACTTTCCGAGTTGGTACCTGTTGCAAGCTTGGGGCAACCACAGCCTTTGGGCTGCAATGTCGATATTCATGCTATGTCGAAGTGTAACACTCGGCTGGCACTATTATTATAAACTCAGGTATCAACTGGTGAGCGTATAATATATTGAAGACCTCGCTATAAAAATGTAACATCCTAACAACATATTATCGCTCTTCAAACGGATCTTTAATGAAACGGATTTTATGGCTTGTTGTTAGTTTATGTCTATTTTCGCATAGCTCTTTTGCCAACCCCCTGCCTGTAGAAGCCTTCGCCAGCATCCCAGATGTCCGCTTTGTTAGCTTATCACCTGACGGAAAAAAAATAGCATCACTCATTCGAGTCAGTACTAATGAGCTTGAAGGTCAAGTACTCTCTATTCGCGACATTAAAACCAATAAAGATATTTTCCCATTACAGACTGACAACCAAAAATTTGTCATCTTATCGTTAACCTGGGCAAATGATGATGTCATCTTAATCGAATCTAAATATCCTTCTATTCGTCGAGGCATACCCACAACCGAAACCCGCTTAATGAATTACACACTGAGCGACAACAAAACCACAAGTGTCTTTTCTAATCACTCGCTATCGCGCTTTTACGGGTATGGGTTACCGCAATTACAAGCATCGGTTATTGACTACCTTGACAATGATCCCGGTCATATCCTAATGCAAATTCAAGGCTTAGGTTCTAAACCACAATATGAAAGCGTCATTAAAGTCAGTTTAAAAACCGGCGCTATCAAGACATTACAACCGGCACGTATGTATATTGGAGACTGGTTAACCGATAGGCAGCACAACGTGCGTATTGGTATTTATCGCGATGACACAAGCTACCGTATTTACGAGCAAAAAGCAGCGGGTGAAGATCTGCGTATATTATGGGAGTTCGAAGCGCTAGCAGAAGATGTCATCTGGCCTATCGGTTTCGACCATGATCCCAATATCTTGTATATCAGCGCCTATAATCAAGGTCTAAAAGCCATCTTTAAAGTCAACTTAACAGACCCAACATTGACTAAAGAGCTGGTGTTTCACAATGAAAATTACGATGTTGAAGGCTGGTTAGTTTATTCTGAACTAAAGCAAAAAGTGATTGGTTTAAGCACCGACATTGAAGGTGAATATCTGTTCTGGGATCAAGACTATATCAAGTTGAATAATGGTCTAACGGCAGCATTACCCGAGTCACACAATGCCATCACCCAGTTCAGTGATGATGAACGTCGTTACATCGTTTATGCAACTGGCCCAATTGAATCTGGGGCGTATTACTTTGGTAATAGAGATCAAAATGCACTTTACCCTGTGGCTTATCGATACAGCCAATTGCCACCAGAGCTATTATCAACACCTAAAACGGTTAATTACCAGGCTCGCGATGGTTTAGCCATTGAAGCCTTTTTAACCACCCCAAAAGACGCTATCGCCAAAAACTTACCGACCATTATCTTTCCTCATGGCGGGCCAATTAGCTATGACTCAACCACCTTTGATTATTGGGCGCAGTTTTTAGCTAACCGCGGATATGCGGTACTGCAAATGAACTTTCGTGGCTCGGCAGGTTATGGCTTCAACTTTATGAGCTCGGGTCTTAAAAACTGGGGCTTAGAGATGCAAACCGACATTGAGGATGGTGCTCACTGGCTGATAGGCCAAGGTATTAGCGATCCTAAACGCATGTGTATTGTTGGTGCGAGTTACGGCGGTTATGCCGCATTAATGGGTGTGGCTATCACACCTGATCTGTATCAATGTGCTATTAGTGTTGCGGGCGTGACAGACCTTGAAGAATTAGTTAAATCATCGCGTGGATACGACAATAGTAAAATTGTTAAAAAACAAATTGGTGATGATTACGACGATTTATATCAGCGATCACCGATTAGCAAAGTGGCCAGTATTAAGGTACCAGTGTTATTAATCCACGGTACGAAAGATCGTGTGGTGCGCGTAGAGCAAAGTGAAAAAATGTATGATGCGCTTAAGGATTTACAGAAGCCAGTAAAGTATATCGAATTAGAAAATGGCGATCATTACTTAAGTAATAACCAACACCGTCTTACTACATTTATTGAAATAGAACGCTTTTTAGCAGCTAATCTTGGAGTACAATAAAGCCAATTTAGTGTTTAACTATTATCTAATTAGTCATAATGAGAACAGCATGACCGAACAATTGATTATTACCGACCTTGAGATCGGCAAGGGTAAAGCGGCAGTAAAAGGGGCATTAATTACCACTCGCTACAGTGGACGTTTAGCCGATGGCACTCAATTTGATGCGTCAGATGCATTTCAATGTGTTATCGGCACAGGCAGAGTAATTAAAGGTTGGGACCAAGGTATTATCGGTATGAATGTTGGCGGTAAAAGACAATTATCAGTACCGGCACATTTAGCCTATGGTGAGCGTCAAATGGGTGATCGTATTCCAGCAAACTCTGATTTATTCTTTGATATAGAGTTACTTGAAGTGCTCACTCGAGACGACTAATTGACATGAATATAGCAGTGTAACAAACGAAAACGCGACCGGTGAGGTCGCGTTTTTTGTAATGTGCAATTCGTTATGCTTACGCGTAAGAATGATCACCGTGTTGGTGTTCTGTTACGTCACGTACCCCAGTCAATTCTGTAGGGAACATGTCTAGTAACTGCTTCTCGATACCATCTTTTAAAGTGATATCAACTTGAGAACAACCGTTACACCCACCACCAAACTGCAATACTGCAACACCCGCGTCGGTAATTTCTACCAGCATGATGTTACCGCCATGGCTGGCAAGTTGTGGATTAATTTCTGACTGAATAACGTATTCAATACGTTCAACAAGAGGTGCATCGCCAGACACTTTACGCATTTTAGCGTTAGGTGCTTTTAAGGTTAACTGCGAACCAAGCTGATCAGTTACGAAATCAATGCTAGCATCATCTAAAAATGGCGCGCTTTTTTCATCAACCATGGCGCTAAAGCCATTAAAAGGCAGTTCAACATCATCAGCTTCAGCAGCATCGGGTGGACAATAAGACACACCACACTCTGCTTGTGCAGTACCAGGACTGATAACAAACACACGAATGTGAGTGCCTTCAGGTTGATCGGCCAATAGTTTGACGAAATGGGCCTGAGCTGTATCGGAAATGGTGATCATAAAAACCTGCTCCGTCAGGGAGTACCTGAGTAAATTAGTAAGAATTAGACCTATGATACTCTGTGTTGCATTAGCTTTGTAGTGTCCATGAGATTTGATCGTAAAAAAATGATCTAGTTCAACGTTTTTTAAGCTTACAAAAAATGCAAAACGCACTGTAACAGGGCTTGCAGCAGGTATTAGCCAATTGTTTTTATTTATAAAAAATATTGTTATTACTCAAGTCGAATTAATCTAACCCACAATCGAGCTAATCTAATAATCCCGGAGCCTCAGCCCGCGCAAGGCACCATGTTTGTACATGAACAAATTGTGCACTAAATAATCGGCTTATTTCATCTACGGTTGTACCGGTTGTCACCACATCATCAATTAACGCAACACGCTGATAACGAATCTCCGCTTGTAACTGGAATGCGCCATGGCAGTTCTTGCGCCGCTGTTTACCCGCTAAGCCTGTTTGCGGCGCAGTATCAACCACCCGAGTTAAGCAACTGTCGTCTAGCGGAATACCCGTTAATCGGCTAAGTTGTTTCGCAATTAACCAAGCTTGGTTAAAGCCTCGCTGTCGTAAACGATTTGGATGCAAAGGCACAGGGATCAACACCTGTGGTCGCCTAATGATGCCATGTTTAATCAGTAAGGCAATTCGACAAGCTAATTGCTGAGTTATCGCGTTAAGCGGTGCACATTGTTGTTGGTATTTTATCGCGGCAATCAGAGGGCCTAGTCCTTGATGATAACTGCAAGGTGCCACCACAACATTGGGCGTATGCTTAAGGCATTTACCACAATATGCTTGCAACAGTGCGATTTCACGGCCACAACCTAAACACACTTCATGTTGGTACAAACTTGCCGCTAAACACACCTGGCATACACCAGTGAGCACTTGATTAGCAAACAATTGTTCATAATCCATTTGATCTATCCTTTGCTGGCACAGCAAGCAACGGTTGGGTAAACTGCCTAGTAAAATAACCCTAGCACGCTGAATGCGCTTGGCGCATAAACGTAATATGTGGGTGATGTTGATTGAATTATTGATTGACGGCATTGGCTATTCATTCCATTAAATAGACTCAAAAGAGGTGTTAACCGTGAGTTTTCCTGCATTGCATATTGATACCCTAGGCTCACAAGGCCAAGACATAGTGCTATTACACGGTTGGGGCGTGAATAACCAAGTCTTTAGTCCGTTAAAAAGCGCCTTGCACCAGTATAGAGTGCATTATGTGGATTTGCCGGGGTTTGGCCTCAGTGGCAACATTGATGGTGACATAACGCAATGGTCACAAGCACTTGCAGCGCAACTTCCACAGCAGGCAATTTGGATTGGCTGGTCATTAGGTGGCTTAATTGCGAGTCAAATTGCCATTGATTATCCAGAGTCTGTAGCAGCATTAGTGACGATTGCCTCATCGCCCTGCTTTATGAGCCGGGAAGCAAATGAGCTTAATCCAACTTGGCCTGGTATCCAGCCAGATGTATTGGCACAATTTTCAAGCCAATTAAGCCGTGACTTAACTCGTACCGTTGAACGATTTTTGGCGATTCAAGCCATGGGAAGTGATAATCCCAAAGCGGATATCCAACAAATAAAAAGCTTAGTGTTAAGCAAACCATTGCCGACACAACAAGGATTATCCCAAGGATTGGATATGTTAGCGCAAGTAGATTTGCGTACAAGAATCGCTCAAATACAACAGCCGTGGTTACGAATTTGGGGTAAGTTAGACAGTTTGGTGCCGAGAAAGATCATCAGCGCATTACCGCAAAGTGACAGCATTGAAGACGTCGTACTACATAAAGCATCCCATGCGCCCTTTATTTCACATCCAGAGCTATTTTTAAGCCATTTATTACCCTGGATCATAAAATACAGCCAAAAATAACCTAATAACACTTTAGCCTTAGTGAAATATTGACTATAATTTAGCCAGCACATCTTATGGACAAGGTCTAGATGATTATTACCACTCATTATCCGCAGATACCGCTAGCAACTTCAAATGTTGCGACGGATCTTGCTCGTGTGGACAATCAACAAAAACCACCGGTTATTCCGCCACAAGAACCCACCAAAGGCCATGAAGAACGCCAATTAAATCCGCAAAATGAGCGTGCTAACGCGTATATTGTTGCAGAGAAAAAACAGCAAGAACAAACTAAACGTCAACAACAAAATGTCGCTCAGCAATCAGTTGAGTCTAAAATACCCGCTTCACCTATGGCTCGGCCTCAGACCATCAGAATTATTGCTAGTCAGACTCCAGCGCTGCAACGTAAAGATATTCAGTTAAAGACCCAACCAAATAACCCTAAAGCAACAGCAGAATCCAAACAACGCCAGTTTATAGACTCTGGCTTATCAAGTGCGGCATACCAACAATTTGGTCAGCGGATTGGTCAATTCTATCAACAACAATCCGCTCCAAATATTGAATCTCAGTTAAAAATCTTAGCGTGATACTGCGGGAGTAGCCAGATCAGTGATCGTCGGCTTTGCTTGTGTATTTTCTGAGCGATACAACATTTTGTTATAGGCAAGGCTGCCCCACAATGCCCAACCTAATGCCGCTTCTGCTTGTGCATCATCTAATTTGGTTGGCGTTAGCTTTTCAGTCGCAAAATCATAAGTCACACTTTCAGGCGGTAATTCAGGTTGTAAAATAGTCATTTTATTCCCTTCTAATAAGCCAAAGTTTTTATCATATTGCATCATCGCGCGGCCAGGCCAAGAATCAGGTTCTTTGGTTAAATCACGGCCTAGCATTGGATAGCTATCCGAAATACCCAGTAACGAAACTAACGTCGGCGACATATCAATTTGGCTCACAACCCGTGGATCGTGCTTCACCGCAATTCCGTCACCTAAAATAAGCCCTGGGATACGGAAACGAGAGACAGGTATGAGTGCAGCACCGCCAACACGACTGTCATGATCGGCCACAATCAAAAATACGGTGTCTTTCCAATATTCTGATTTTTTGGCTTTCTTGAAAAACTCACCCACTGCATAGTCGGCATATTTTACCGCGTTATGCATGGTGTATTGTGGTTGCTCATACAGCTCAATACGGTCATCAGGGAACTCATAAGGATCATGATTACTTGAGCTAAACACTAAACTGAAGAATGGTTTGCCCTCTTTATGCATGCGTGAAAACTCTTCATCAGCACGGAACAATAAGTCCTCATCAGACACGCCCCAAGATGCGACAAATGCAGGATCTTTATAATCACCTTGATCAACAATATCGGTAAAACCATTGCCTAAAAAGAAGCTGCGCATATTATCAAAGTGACTTTCTCCACCATAAATAAACTGTGTGGTATAGCCATGTTGTTTTAATAAATCAGCAATGGTAAAAAAGCCAGTTTGACTCTTACCCAGCTTAACCACTGCACGAGCTGGCGTAGGCGTAAAGCCAGTTGTCACCGCCTCAATACCTCTTACCGAGCGTGTGCCTGTAGCGTATAGGTTTTCAAAAAACCACCCTTGTTGAGATAACTCATCAATATTAGGTGTTAGCGGTAAACCACCTAAACTGCCGACAAAACGCGCACCAAGACTTTCTTGTAAAATGATCACTAGATTCTTTGGTTTGCCAGTATAACTAGCTTGATTGAACGACAAGGTTGGAATGGCGGATGACGTAAATGCACTCAGTGGTCTGCCACTTTCACGGCGCACAATATCAATCACTTTTTGATCAGCTAGCTTGCCATACACTTTCGATGCATCTTCTTCGTTACCCATTTGTTTAATCGCAAAAACTAATGAAAAAGATGAATTAAGTACCAGAGAATTAACTAAAGGATCGTCAGAAAAAGCCACTAATGAAGGATTAAGTGGTCTATGCCCTAACGATGAACGTGCACCTAATATAGTCACGGCAATCACAATCACAGCAAGCACCGGACGCCAGTACCATTTAGGATAACGAATATTCTGCGTAAGCTTACCAGTAAACCACCAGCCACCCCATAAGGTCGCAATGGTGATCACTGCCGACAAAATAAGCTCGGCTTTACGCCCTGCCCATAACATCGATAATACTTCTTTTGGATACACCAGATATTCAACATACAAGCGATTAGGTCTAAAACCATATTCGGCAATAAATGACGGCGATGATGCTTCAAGGAAAATGATCACCCACAAGCCCAGCGTTAGCCACACTCGTAATATTGTTACCCAAACTCGGCCAACTAAATGCTCACCCGAAAATACGACTGTGCCTAAGGCTGCAATGCCCCATAACCAACACATAGAAGCAAAATCAACTCGTAAACCTTGAATAAAGATATAACCCCAACCTTGCGCATCACTGACGCGATCGGCCTGCCACAAAGACAAACCTAGGCGACTCAAGCTCAAGATAATAAGTGACATAACACTGAATATAATAATGGCTTGGAGTAAGCTTCGCGAATGTTGTGATGAAGAAGGCAGCGCAGAACGTGCGTTATACCTAAAGGAATTTACAGCCATTTATTGCTCCGATATTTTGTTATTTTTTGCTACATGCGCAATTTAGATGCAACAAGACGAGCCAAACGTAACATGATTGTTATTTACAACAGACTAATGTTGGTATTTTTACCCGTATTATGCTGATGAATAAGGCCTTAATAATTTGATCTATTCAATCAAATTAAATATTTTATTCTTTTACTTATCAATATATTAATGAAAAATCATAAAGACAGGGATCATTGGATCTAAAACTATCTTAGTCTAAGACTCTGATTCATTATCAAAGTTCACTGATAAAGGCGGCTATACTAACCTTTTATTAACGATTCAGCTCAATCGTTTATCTCTTCAATGTGATCTGACTTAAAACAATCATGTCTCACGGTCAGCTTTTACTGGAATATGTAAAGTAAACATAATCTTATCTGTCGATACTAACTCAAAGCTAAATGTAAACCCGTTCAATTTGGCAACATTTTCCACAATGGCTAAACCTAACCCATGGCGATCGCTATTTGAACGTGATTGTTCCGCTTGAAATAAAGGTAACGTGAGTCGTTCTAAATCATTGGCATTAATACAAGTGAGTAATTGGTTTTCAATACTAATCACTAACCCTTGGCTATCTGACGTTAATCGTATTGGAATCATTGATTTTGCTGGACTGTAGTACAGCGCATTATCAAACAGATTGGTTAAAATAAGATGTAAAGAAAACTCATCAATAAGATAATTTTTATCCGCAGCACGATTATCAATCATTAAACGAGCATGAATGGCTGAATACTTAAAGGCCAGCTCATCGATAACGCGGCTCATCAGATCATTAATATTGATAGGTTGGCAGTGCAGATTAATGCTTTCAGATGAGGCTTGTTGCAATAATAATAAATTATTAACTATCGTTTTCATCCGTAAGCTAATACTAAGTACATCTTGTTTGTAACTTCCCCCAATGCGCTCATCGTCTGGATAACGAATGTAAATTTCACTCAAACTGATCAATTCACTGATAGGTGTTTTCAGCTCATGGGCAATATCAGCAGTAATACGCTTTTCAGTTTGTAAGTATTGTTGGCTAATTTTGACAAACTTATTGAGCTCTGTGCGTATGGGTTCAATCTCAAGATAGCGCTCAGAGTCGGAAGACAGCGGAATATGTTTTTCATTAACATTGACCGTTTTTAAAGACATATTTAATTCGTTCAGCGGTGTTAAACCACGATAAATAACCTTAATGACGGCCCAGCGTATCAGCACAATAACCAGCAATAAACCAATGCCTAAGGTGGAATCAATAATCACTGAAATTTGACTTAAGTCTTCCGTTGTAATGGCTATCGTTAACCACATGGGTTCGACTTTGCTTATCATTGCGCGGTTTGCTTTGGGAATTTGCGGCTCAAAGTAGGACACCATTGCTCGACCGTCTCGCCCATCGGGTAACACGACATCAGCAAAAACCGCACTGTTAAGTGGTATGTCTTTTTTGAGTAAATTTGCATCGCTGTATTGAGTTAACGATTCAGAGCGCTCGAATACGTTCGAGCCTTGCCATAATTGAAAGAAACTCGCTTTGGTTGATGAGCCAAATTCAGGCATAAATTCGCCAGAAAAATCAAATTCAGTACCTTTTGGAGTGACTTTAACTAAGGTCTTTAGGTAATTAGACTTGTCGGTTAAGGCATTATCAAATTCAGCATCAACCCAATTATCTATGCTGATATCAATAGCAAAAAAAACTAAAATTAAAATAGCCGATACCACATAGGTCATGGTGTTGGCTAAATTTGTGGTTAACGATTTCATTCGTGCTCACCCACAAAATAACCAAAACCGCGCTTATTTTTAATGGGTAGCGTTGATCCAACGGCTTTGACCTTTTTACGCACCGACGACAAATGCGCTTCAATAGTATTTTTCGACAAATGGTTAAAAGAGCCTACGACGGCTTCGCTAATTTGTTCAGGATTAAGCACTTGCTTAGGGTTGTTAAATAAATACTCAACGATTTTAAATTCGTTTTTAGTCAGGTCGATATAGTGACCGTTTACATGCAGAGACTTATTACTGGTATCGAGAACAAAGTCAGCAATGCAAATCGATTTAACTTGCTGATTAAGTACACCCCGTCGCCCAAGAGTGATTAATCTGGCTTGTAATTCGTCAAACGAAAAAGGTTTAGTCAGGTAATCATCGGCCCCCGATAATAGTCCATTGACTCGATCTTCAGCTTGAGATTTAGCTGATAAAATAATGACTTTAGCCTGATTACCCAGTTTACGGATGCTTTTGAGTAAACTGATACCATCGACGTTAGGTAACATTAAATCTAAAATAATAAAGTCGTACTGGTTAGTCAGCGCCATGCTTAATCCCTCAGAACCATCACCGGTTTCATCAACGGTATAGCCTAAATGATCTAAGCCAACTCTAATGCCGCGACGCAAGGCTTCTGAGTCTTCAATTAACAGCACTTTCATTGAGTGTCCTTTATCATAATTACGCCTTTATCCACATCGCGATTAATGTTGCAAAAAGAACCATTACCTAAAACGATTATGAGTCCTTATTGCAACTATTTTGCATAACAAGCTAGCAACTAGGGTTAAGTCAGCTATGCCGACAAAATAACCCACCACACAATGACAGCCATTAACATACTAATAAACACAAAGGCCGAGGCAATATCTTTGGCTAAACCGGACAAGGTATGAAACTCTAAGCCAATACGATCAACCACTACCTCTATGGCGGTGTTAACCAGCTCTGCAAACAACACAAACAATAATGCCAACACTAATATAGCCGATTGTGGTGCGCTAATATTGGCCATACAAGCAAATATCGTTAATGGGATAAACAGCAGTAACTCTTGTTGGAATGCTGCTTCATTGCGACACATCCACTTTAAGCCATTAAAGGTATTTTTACAGGTATAAAGTAAACGCATTATACCGGTACGTTTAACCACTATTTTTTCCATGTTGATACTCTCGTCATTGCGCTGGCTAGAAGATGAATTTGAAATTGATGAGGTCATTTATCCGGCCACTTTAATTAGTTTTACACGCTGTGGTGATGTCTAACTTTGGATCATGTACCGAAGTTGCAACCCCATAAAGCCCTAGTAATGTGTGGAACAAATTGTCATGGGAAAAAGTCCCTGTTTGAGCTAAATTAACCAAACATTGACGATCCATTCCTTTCGCTTGAGTGTAGTCTTGTGGCAACCACATAAACCAAGGAATATGAGTTTGCTCCTTAGGTGCAAAGGCATAAGGTGTGCCATGTAAATACATGCCGTTTTCACCCAGAGACTCTCCATGATCAGAAAGATACACTAAGCTGACATTATATTTATCTTGGTATTGCTGCAGTACTTTAATGGTTTCGGCTAATATATAGTCGGTATACGCTAGGGTATTGTCATATACATTGACGATCTCCTCATCAGTACAGTTTTCAATATCACTGCGACTGCATGCTGGTGAAAATCGCTGCATATTTTCAGGATATCGCTTCCAATAGGTCGGGCCGTGGCTCCCCATAGTATGCAAAGCAATCATCTGATTATTTAAGCTGTTTTTGCCTGAAGAAGTTTGGTTTTCAACATCTTGCTTCAACTTAGCACTAAGCTTATTGACTAACACTTGGTCATAACAACTTGAACCATCACATAATATAGGATCATCGTTAGGCGCAATATCAATCTTGGTCAAGCGGGCTGCGACTTCTTTATCACCGCCATCACTATCAAACCAAGTGACTTCAACACCGGCATTCTTTATCACATCTAGGACATTATTTTGCGCATCAGCAGCTTCACGGTTGTAATTATCGTGAGTCAACCGTGAAAACATACAAGGTAAAGAGTAGGCAGTTGCAGTCCCGCAAGAAAACGCATTTTGCAGCGCAATAATCCCTAAATTTTGGGTGTAAGGATTGGTATCACGTTGATAACCGTTATAAGCCATATTTTGCGCGCGGGCTGTTTCACCAACAACTAAGACCATCAACGTCGGTTTGTTATTACTGTTAGCCAGCAAGTGTGCATCTTGACCAATAGGATTAAAGGTTAATTTTTCAGTAAAATAACGGTTATTTAAATACTTAACTGTATTAAAAATATGTGCCGGAATAATCATCTTATTAAGATATTTATTATTACGCCCTACCGATGCGTAATCTTTGTAGAAAAACAGCACCATAACTCCGATTATTGCCAAGCTCACTAGCGTAAATCCAACACGCTGCAAGATGGCTTTAACGAATGATGGGCCACTGGTTAATTTAGCGCGATAAAGCAAAATAGATGGCAAAATACCTAGCAGCAACACATAGCCAACGGAAGGGAGACTGACATATGACCATGCTTCGCCTGAATTGGTCTCGAAAATATTTTCAATCATGCCGTAATCAAACATGACGTTATATTTTAGCATGGCGTACATTGCCGCAGACGACGTCAGTAGTAATACAATCATCACGGGTTTAAACACAAATCTATACGCAAAGAAGCTGAATATCAGCATAAAACAGCCAGTCAGTAAAATGGCTGGCGACAGAGAAAAAAGTACATGCCCCTCTGTGGATAACTCATAGATTTTACGTATTAGCGGAATATTCAGCACAAACCCAAAATAAATAGCAATGATGAAGATCATTGCCTCATAACTGAAACTTTTTGGGGTAATACGAGATAGTGTTTGCGTTAGTAATTTCAATGTTGCCACTCACTATTAACTTGATTGGTGGCGATATTCCACTCTGAAACTTAAGATTCACTTAATATAAACTGAATTATTGCTGTTTTGTTAATTCAGTTTCAATAATATGGCCTAATAAGCAAAAAACCCTAACATCTAAGATGAAAGGGTTTTAATAATTAACATTCTATTAATATAGAGTGTGGAGTCTGGACGTTAATAGGCTATTTTTTAAGTTTAGCAAAAGCGTCAGCAAACGCATTGCCCATAGCAGCATTTTGCTGCACTTTGACTGGCTTATTAGTAGGTTTATTATGCCCCGCAGCTTGGGTATTCGTTGAAGACTTAGCCGCGGCTGACTTTTTATGGTGACTATTTTGTGGCTTAGGTTGTGACTGTCTGGTCGCTTTTTCAGTATCGATTTTTTCGTCAAGACGCATACTTAATGCAATGCGACGACGCTCAATATCGACTTCCATGACTTTGACTTTCACCACATCACCCGCTTTAACTATGGTGTGCGGATCACTAACAAATTTGTCGGTTAACGATGAAATATGCACTAAACCATCTTGATGTACGCCCACATCGACAAAAGCACCAAAATTAGTCACGTTAGTGACCACGCCTTCCAAAATCATCTCAACTTTAAGATGCTTTAACTCTTCGATACCGTCTTTAAACGTCGCGGTTTTAAACTCGCCGCGGGGATCGCGACCAGGCTTGTCTAGTTCGGCCAAAATATCATTAATGGTAGGTATACCAAATGCGTCAGTGACAAAATCGGCAGCGTTAATCTGTTTTAACAAATCACTATTACCGATCAGTTCTGTTAACGGCAATTGCTTAGCGTTAGCAATCGACTCAACCAAGCTGTAGGCTTCGGGGTGAACAGATGAAGAATCCAGAGGATTATCGCCATTACGAATACGTAAAAAACCTGCCGCTTGCTCATAAGCTTTAGGCCCTAAACGGGCCACACTTAATAGTTGCTTACGGTTAGTAAATTGGCCATTCGCATCACGAAAATCAACCACGTTTTTGGCTAAAGCTTTGGTTAATCCAGCCACTTGAGCCAATAATGGTGCCGATGCCATGTTTAAATCAACACCCACGGCATTCACACAATCTTCGACCACAGCGTCCAGCGACTGCGATAACTGACTTTGGCTAACATCATGCTGATATTGCCCTACGCCAATGGCTTTTGGTTCAATTTTTACCAGCTCGGCCAACGGATCTTGTAAGCGACGTGCAATAGAGACAGCGCCACGAATAGATACATCAAGATTAGGAAATTCATTAGCAGCAAATTCAGAAGCCGAATACACAGATGCCCCCGCTTCACTGACAATCACTTTAGTCAGCGTTGGATGCGTCTCTTTCATGGCCGCAATTAACTCGCCGGTAAGCTTGTCGGTTTCACGTGAGCCAGTACCGTTACCAATCGCGATAATGCTCACTTTGTGCATTGCGACTAAGTTACTTAGGGTGCGAATCGACTTGTCCCACAAGTTTTGTGGTGCATGGGGGAAAATAGTCGTGTGGGCCACCAGCTTACCTGTGTTGTCTACAATCGCTACTTTCACACCCGTACGAATCCCAGGATCAAGCCCCATGGTCGCTTTAGCACCTGCAGGTGCTGCCATCAATAAATCACCCAGATTACGGGCAAACACTTTAATAGCTTCTTCTTCTGCGCTCTCACGCATCTTGGCAATAAACTCAGTTTCCATTTGCAGAGCAACTTTAATCCGCCATGTCGAGGTCACTACTGTTTTCAGCCATTCATCAACACTACTGTTGCTGAGACGCAATCCAAAGTGATCGCTAATAATCACTTCACAATAACTGCCTTCAGTAGCTTGGGTGTCAGGATCGGCGTTCATCGATAGGCTTAACATGCCTTCATTACGACCGCGTAACATGGCTAAAGCACGATGTGATGGGATTTTGCTCATCAACTCATTGTGCTCGAAGTAGTCGCGGAATTTAGCGCCTTCTTTTTCTTTGCCTTTTACCATGCGACTTTCAAGAACGGCTTGCTGACTTAAATGCTGGCGAACTTTACGCAGTAATTCTGCATCTTCGGCAAAGCGTTCCATTAAAATAAACCGTGTACCATCAAGCACAGCTTTAATGTCGGCAAAACCGGCTGCAGGATTAATAAATTCACTGGCTTTGCTATCTAGATCTAATTGGCGATCAGCCAACACAGCATCGACCAGCGGCTCAATACCTGCTTCGATAGCAATTTGGCCCTTGGTGCGCCGCTTTGGCTTGAATGGTAGGTATAAATCTTCAAGACGGGTTTTACTGTCGGCGTCATTAATCGCTTGAGTTAACGCTGGAGTTAATTTCCCTTGGGCGCCAATACTCGACAAAATCACTTCACGGCGATCGTGTAACTCACGTAAATACCCTAAGCGAGAAAACAAGTTACGCAACTGGGTGTCATCTAAACCACCGGTTGCTTCTTTACGATAACGCGCCACAAACGGCACTGTTGCACCATCATCTAATAGCGCAATGGTCGCTGTGACCTGTTGTTCACGGACATTAAGTTCTTGAGCGATAATCTGGGCAATATTATGCATAATCAATCGAATTCGACATGGTTTAAAATAAAATTATGTCAAAGATACCATAAAGACCATCAGTTCGCTGCTAGTACGAAAGGCTTTTAAGATAATCAATAAAAAGAATGCATCATCAGGCCTGAAGTGCTAAAACACACAGATAAATATTGCGGCTTCTTAGTTGTAAATTTTTTAACCACAGACAACATGGCACAGTTAATCGACCACATAGAAGAGTACCCAGCGTGAAAACAAAGCTAATCACTTTAGAAGGCTATAACAAACTCAGAATTGAGCACGACTACTTGTGGAAAGAACAACGTCCTGAAGTGACCAAAATTGTCACCTGGGCGGCAAGTCTTGGCGATCGCTCAGAGAACGCAGATTACACTTTCAATAAGCGTTTATTAAGGCAAATTGACCGTAGAGTACGCTATTTACGTAAGCTGCTGCCAGAGCTCAAAATCGTCTATTACGCCCCAGAGCAAGAAGGCAAAGTGTTTTTTGGCGCCATTGTCGAAATCGAAAACGATGCAGGTGATATCAAAACGTTTAAAATTGTCGGTCCAGAAGAAATTTATGACGAACGCAAAGATTACATCTCCATCGACTCACCAATGGCGCGCGCCTTACTCAAAAAACAAGTCGACGATGAAGCCGTGGTCAGTACTCCCCAAGGCGATAAAATCTGGTACATCAATAAAATCACCTATGCCAAACCATAGCCTAGTGTGCCTAACTGTAACCTACTTAGTGGTGTTTATCATAAGCAATGACAACTCATTTATGAATTTAATGATGAATCACCTAACCACAACTACCACACTGCACAACTGAAATAACCTTTTGAATTGCAAGCGAGAAACGCCATCGTTTTGTTCTAGATTATATGCAGAGTACCTTGCTCACCACGCATTAAAGCGCCAAAGCCCAAAGGTCATTTTCGCCACACAAACTGATAAATATACTAAGACTATATTGATGATTTTATAAAAATATTGAATATTGAATATGGAGTGAAGATGTTACAACTTGAGTGGATTTTACTATTTTTATTATTAGGCTCTTTTGTCGGTTTTATGGCTGGGTTATTAGGTATCGGTGGTGGTGGGATTTTAGTCCCGACATTAACCTCTATATTCCTATTGCACGGTATCGCTATCGATCATGTAGTGCATTTGGCGTTAGGAACTTCAATGGCTTGCATGGTGATCACTTCTTTTTCCAGTTTCCGATCTCATAATGCAAAAGGTGCGGTTGTATGGTTGGCTGTTAAAGGTATGGTTTTAGGCATTATTTTAGGTACATTTACTGCAACATTTTTAGCCTCATATTTAAGTTCATTATATCTGGGGATCTTTTTTGCATTATTTATGGCATTTGTAGCGACGCAGATGTTTTTAAATAAAAAACCAAAACCGTCAAGGCAGTTATCAGGGCCTGCAGGCTTATTTTCAGCGGGTTTAGGTATAGGATCTATATCAGCATTAGTCTCGATTGGTGGTGGCTCTCTAACCGTCCCCTACCTAACATGGCAGAACATTGACATTAAGAAGGCCATTGGTACATCTGCAGCTATCGGGCTCCCCATTTCTATAACAGGTACTATTGGGTATTTGATTAATGGTTGGAGTTTTTCGTCAGTAAATGACTATATCTTAGGTTATGTATATCTGCCTGCAGTGGTATTAATTTCAGTAACCAGTTTTATCACCGCCCCCTATGGTGCACTACTGGCCCACAAGTTACCCGTGTCACTGTTAAAGAAAGTATTTGCGGTTCTGCTGATTATATTGAGCATTAAGATGTTGATTTCAATAATATGATATTAAACTGAAATACGTAATCAACGATTATCAATACAGCTTAAAACCCATAATGGGTGTTGAGCAGTAATCCATACTCTAAAAATAGTTGCTAATAATTGTCACTAGCGTTTTATTGCGACTTTATTCCTGAATAAAATCTTCCATAAACCATGCGCACAAAGTATGGCGTCCATCAACTTGTGCTTTACTATAAATGGTTGATGCTTGTTGGCGAACGGTTTTTTCTTTGGTTAAACGTACTTCGGCAATTTCTTTGAAACTGAGGCCTTTTAACAGTAAAAGTGCCACTTGTTGTTCACTTTTGGTAAATCCCCAAGCAGTAAATTGTGCTGCAATTGTTAGGCTGTATTCTTGTCTGGCAGCATGCATTTGGCTCGACATATTATTAATCTGCTTATCTGCTTTTACGAGTTTACTTCTAAGGGCTTTTACCTGGCGAGAGCTGCGTATCAGATCGAAACCTAAATAAATACTGCCCAATATGGTAAGCAATACTAAGATCCCCTCTTGTGCAATGTGCCAAGTTGGGAGGTTGAGTTGCAAGTCAGCAAAGATGTCAAAAAGTTTAAATAACGTTATCAACAGCAATAATATAATAATAAAAACATCTTTTTTCATGGTAACAATCCTGACGCAAAGCAATAATAAAAAATAACCCCAAAAATAATGCAAGATAATTTAACAAATTAAATCAGAATCTTACGCTGTGGTACATATGTACCATAAGGGGGTTTATGATACATGCTACCCATGCGATGTAACACCAACATGAATATTATGATTATACATTTTGGGTTACAGAAATCACTTATGTCTGCTGTTAAGTTTAGTATCAAGATATGTCTTCTCATCGCGTTTATAAGTTGTGGTACTTACAGCTATGCAACGCCTAATAACCAACTGCCACAGCTGTTGCAAATCAGCCAAGATAGGTTAAAAGCGACACAAGCTAACAAGATGTCAACCAATGATGTCCGCGGGGTGGAGTTAAGCAGTTCAACTTGGTTGTCTGGCTTACCCAGTATTAACTTAAGTTACCTTAGCGACCTTGATAATAGTAACATTTATGAGCAAGAAGTATCCCTTAACCTACCTATCAAATCATTCAGTTTGCACTCTAGTGATAAACAGTTGAGACAATTGACCCAGGACTTACAAGGTCAGCAGGTCGCATTACAAAGACTGTACTTATCTGGTTTGCTCAGGCAAAGCATGTGGGAGCATCGCATCGCATCGGTCAAACTTAGCCAGCTCAATCGCAAAGCCACCTTACTCGAAAAATTACACACTCAACAAAAACAACTTTCCGATGCTGGAGAGTTACCTTTAGTGAATTTATTATTGTTAGAACGTGAGCGCGTTGACATTGATCTAGCCCAAATTGATCTTAAGCAGCAGCAAGCTGATGCACTATCGCTTTTTCGCTCGTTAACAGGCCGAAATGAAGTGCCTGAGCAAATTGAAGAACAACCGTACCCTGTGTCTGTTCCTGACTCTGCTAACCCTGATGCGGTTAACACGGCCTTAATGCAGCATCCATTGTGGCGCTTGCAATCACTGCAACAGCAGCAACAGTTGTTAATGATCAAAAGTCAGCAAGCGGGAGAGCAAGATCCTTGGACTGTGTCATTAACGGCAAAAGAAACCGCTGGCGATCAATTTAATGACCAACATTTAGGCCTAGGGATTAGCGTACCGCTGAGTTTTGGCTCGGCACTATCACAAAGTGATCTGTCTATTTGGCAAAAAGATTATCAAGAACAAAGCCTAAACAGTGAACGCATCTATCTTGAATTAAAGACCCAAACAGAAAAACTGGCTATGCAACAGCAAAGTCTTCGCCAACAACAGGCGTTACTGCAGCGCGGACTGTCTTTAAGCAGAACCATCACCGAACATTTAGCCAAAGTGAAAGATCACAATCAAATTGGCTATGAAATCTGGCTGCGTCGCTATATGGACGCGCTTGATACTGAATCGCAATTAGCGCTTAACCAAGTCACTCAGCAACAACTTCATTCTCAGCAACTGCAAGCCTTAGGAATTTCATTATGATGGCCAAATTTGGCGTTAGCCTTTTATGCGTACCTTTTTATTTATTAGCCAGTATCGCGTCCGCGGAGTCGATATCGCTTGAAGATTTGGGTAACTTAGAATTGAGCTATATCCAGCCTCGAAAAGTAGCCAGTTATGAAGGTAGTTCACTGCCAGCACAAATTGAGCGTTTACCCGGTAATGATTATTGGGTTATGACCCCTGAGAATATCCAACAAGTGACTTTCTTAGTCGGTCAGGGGCAAATCGTTACCAAAGGTCAAGCGATTGTGAGGTTGACGGGTCCTGAAGTGTTTCATTTTCTGGCTCAAATAGAGGCTGCTAAAAGTCTTTATCAACTAGCCAAGCAGCGTTACGACCGTAATAAACCATTATTAGAAAGTGGCAGTATTAGCACGGAAAAGTGGCGTGAGATCAGCCAAGATTATTTCAGCACTCATCTTGAATACGAACATATGCAGCATTTTATGGAGATGGTGCAAAGTATCGATGCCAAAACAGAATCATTAGTGGTGATTGCCCCTGTTGCAGGCATTGTCAATCTGAATCATCTCAATAGTCCTTACACCGCAGGAGCCCAGCTATTTTCGCTAGTACCTGCGGACAGCATAAGGGTTAAAGTCAATGTGCCCATGAGCCAATCAACGTCATTATCTGCAGTAAATATTAATCAGTGTCATATTTCGATAGATGAAGTATCGGCTATTGCTGATGGTGTGTTTTTAACGGCATGGTCAAAGCCGGTACCTCAAGAGTGTAACTTACTGTTAGGCCAACAAATCACTGTGATACCCGAGTATCAAAAAGCCGTGTATATGTTACCTAAAAATAGCGTATTTAGCTGGCAACAAGAGAGCCAAATCTTTATCCAAACAGCGCAAACATTATCGGCGCTCAGTATCGATATTTTAGGTTCGACCTCTGATGAATATATTGTTGCGAGCGATCAAGACCTAAGCCAAATTCAAGTATTATCTCAATCTGTTGCGGCTGTTAAAGGGATATTACTTGGCTTAGGAGGCGAATAATATGCTCGCATCCGTCATCCGTTTTTCGCTGACTCAGCGCATATTTGTTCTGATTGTCGCGCTGATATTAATGCTCGCTGGTGCTCGCGCTTGGTTTGCTATTCCGCTAGATGCTTTTCCTGATATCTCACCGACTCAGGTTAAGATCATTTTAAAAGCGCCAGGCATGACCCCTGAAGAAATCGAAGCACAAATTACCGTGCCTATCGAAACTGAATTATTGGGGATACCTAATCAGGCTATTTTACGTTCAACCACCAAATATGCCATCAGCGACATTACCCTAGACTTTACTGAAGGGACTGATATCTATTGGGCCAGACAGCAAGTGAGCGAGCGACTTGCCGCAGTGTGGGACAGTTTTCCGCAAGGGGTATCGGGTGGTGTTGCACCTATGAGTACACCATTGAGTGAGATTTTTATGTTCACTCTGGAAAACCCTAATTTATCTCTAATGGAACGCAGACAGCTACTGGAGTGGGAGATTCGTCCACTACTGCGCACCGTTGCTGGAGTGGCCGATGTCAATATTTTAGGCGGTTATGCTAAGAGTTTTAGCATTAATCCTAATCCGTCTGCGATGGCCGCTGCTGGGGTGAGTTTTGCCTCACTTCAACAAGCCATTATTGATAATAACCACAATGAAGGTGCCGGAAAACTCACTATCGGCACTGATACTATTATTGTCCGTGCTGAAGGTCGAATTGATAATATTGATGAGCTAAAGCAACTGGTTATTAAGGTTGATGATGCCAAGGTATACCGCCTTCGAGACTTAGCAGATATTCAGATTGGTCATTTAGCTCGTTATGGCGCAGTAACCAAAGACGGTGAAGAAGCTGCTGAAGCGTTAATTATTGCTCTTAAAAATGCTAACACGGCCAAAGTGGTCAGTAGTATTAAAGAAAAGCTTGATCAAATCAGCGCCACATTACCTGAAGGCAGTGTGATTAATACCTTCTATGATCGCGCAAACCTCATTAATACCGCCATCGATACCATTTCGAGTGCATTGTTTGAGGCTGTACTGCTAGTTATTGTGCTACTGGCACTGTTTCTAGGCAACGTCCGCGCCGCTTTGGTGGTGTCGCTGTCTTTGCCTCTCGCGGCATTAACAACCTTTTTAATGATGGACCTATTTGATCTTTCCGCCAACCTTATGAGCTTAGGTGGATTAGTGATCGCCATAGGTATGTTAGTCGACTCTTCCGTAGTGGTGGTTGAAAACATGGTCAACCTGATTGCGACTAAGCAACGGTTACCCCGTTTACACCTTATTTATCGCGCCACGAAAGATGTCGCAATTCCGGTGGTATCGGGCACTGTCATTGTAATGATAGTGTTTTCGCCATTACTGACACTTACGGGGCTGGAGGGTAAACTGTTTACTCCAGTCGCCGTGACGATTGTGTTCGCCATGTTGTCTGCATTGGTGTTATCACTCACCGTTATTCCTGTGGTGGCGTCTTATCTGGTGAATGAAAAGTCAGCCCAAGAACCTAAGGCTATCGAGAAATTAAAAGCCGCGTATCTTCGCAGCCTTAAAAGTACTTTTAACCATAAAAAGCCTTTTATGATCATCGCGTTTGCCTTACTCATCGTCAGTTTAGGCTTGTTTAGCTTAGTGGGTAAAACCTTTATGCCGACCTTAGATGAAGGTGACATTATTTTACAGTTAGAAAAGTCGCCTTCTATCTCGCTTGCTGCCTCTATTGCGATAGATAAGCAAATTCAGCAGACCTTGCTTGCTGCGGTTCCTGAAATTAAGCAGATGGTTGCTCGTACCGGAGCTGATGAAATGGGTTTAGATCCAATGGGCCTAAATGAAACCGATGTGTTTTTAGAACTGGCCCCACGCGATGAGTGGCGATTTGATTCTAAAGAGCAATTAATTGAGGCGATTCGCAGCGAGTTGCTTAAGTATCCTGGAGTTAATTTTAACTTTACCCAGCCGATCCAAATGCGCGTTTCGGAAATGCTCACCGGCAGTATTGGTGATGTAGCGATTAAGGTATTTGGTACCGATATCGATACTCTAGGGCAATTAACCGCGCAAATAGAACAGCTTGTTAGTGCAACGGCTGGCAGTATCGATGTCAAAATGTCGATGATTGAAGGCAGTCCTTTTATTAACTTAACCTTAGACAATGAAATGGCGCGTGGATTTGGCATGAGCACCATGGAGTTTGCTCGCTATTTAAAGAGTCAACTTGAAGGGGTAATTGTTACCGAAGTGCTACAGGGTAAAAAGCGTACTCCAGTTCTGATAGCCAATAATCAAGGTGGCTTAAGCAGCATTCATGAACTGAAAAATCAGTTATTGGTGATGCCAGATCATTCCTTAAAGCGTTTAACTGATGTGGCTAAGTTAAGCTATAAAGAAGGACCTATCTTAATTGAACGTGAGCAAGGTGACCGTTTCTCGGTGATCACCACTAACGTTCAAGGGCGCGATATCGTCAGCTTTGTTGAAGAGCTCAACGCGAAAATCACGGCCGATATTAAGTTCCCTAGCGGATACAGTGTCAGCTTTGGTGGCGAGTTTGAAAACCAACAACGTGCGACTAATAATTTACTCTTGGTTATCCCCATTGCAATTGCGTTAATCACGCTGATTTTGTTCACTACCTTTGGATCATTAGCGAAAGCCGGTTTAATCCTCGCCAACGTGCCATTTGCCATGATGGGCGGTATTGTAAGCTTATATTTGTCTGGCGAATATTTGTCGGTACCGGCATCGGTTGGGTTTATTGCCCTGCTTGGCGTAGCGGTACTTAATGGTGTCGTGATGGTGAGTTATTACGAGCAAACCAAGCATCTATTCAGTGGTTTATTAGCACGAGTAGAACAGGGTGCCGCGAGGCGCTTACGACCCATCTTGATGACAGCCACGACAGCAATGTTTGGCTTAATGCCGTTGGTATTTGCTTCTGGTCCTGGGGCTGAAATCCAAAAACCGTTAGCCATTGTTGTGATTGGTGGTTTGTTAACATCAACCATTACAACACTTTATTTATTACCAATTCTTTATTACTGGCTGGAGAAACGTAAATGATCACTGAGCAATTGTTAGTGCTGATCGCTCAAAATGATATCAAGGATGATATTGTCGATACTTTAATCGAGCTGGATTTCTTATCAGGTTTTAGCCTAAGTGATATTTGTGGTTTTAGTCGCGAACATAGTCACTTTAATATTAAGGAACAGGTTGAAGGTTACCGAGAATTTTGTAAATTTGAAATTATGCATCCAGTTGATCAGCAGCAAGCATTATTGAGCGCCCTTGCGCTAGTGTGCAAACATAATCCGTGTCGTTACTGGATCACGCCAATCGTGCATACCGGCACCTTATGTTAGCCGAAATAATAGCAATCGGACTAAAGCATCTTGTGTCAAACAAGCGATAAACTTACACCGGTTTGCGGTCGCTATTGAGTAAAATGGTAAGGCGTTGAGATGAAAATCTACCACGGTTTAGGATTATTCTTATCTATTGTGTTGGTCACAAATAGTGTTGTGGCCAACGAATTAACGTCCAATAATAGCGCTGTGGCGGTTGAGTTTATTATGGCGCCTGCGAGTAAAATAAAGCTGTCATTTGATGAAATAGTGACGTTAGATTCACTAACGCTTAACGACATGGATGGCTACGGGCTCAATTTAAACATTCAAGTGCCGAAAGGTGAAAGCAAGGTCTTTTCTGTTGAGATACCCTCACTTATGCCGACTGATTATGTTGTTTTATGGCAGGTCCATAATCATGATAACGTCGCTAAAAAGGGAACGCTTAAGCTAACCATTGAAGATGACGATAGCTACCCTCGTCCATCAACCAAAAAACATAAGTACGCTATCCTGCATAACAAATTGCATCATTAAATAATTTGCCGATAGTTTGGCTCACAAGATTGCGAATTAGCGACTAAAGCATTTACTTACTCGCAGATCATCACCAATACAGTTCGAGATGATCCGCGGGGTTAAAGCGATTTAACATATCAAATACGCCAACAGTATCCATTATGTGGCTTGTGAAAAGTCGGACAGTAAGCGCTCAACATGGAATAAAAAGCGATAGCAAAATGAAGTCCTTGTTAGGCCAGTATGACTCGGTAAACCTATTTCCAAGGCGTATTGACCTCTACGCGAGGTTCATACGCCAACGGACGACTGATAAAAATAATCGCGACTCATTATAATTGTTACCACCTGCACTAACGTTACAGGGCGACAAATGTTAAGCCGCTTGTGGTAACCACTGCCCCTGATAGTAACGTTCAATTACGCCTTCATCTGACCAGCGCAGTAAATACAACCATTGGTTATCGACAAGCCAGCGCACATTGTCATGTTTAGCCGTGATCTGCTCAATGGGCTCTCTTGGTGCAGCGAGATACACAGCTAAACGTTGCGGTTGATGCATCCATTTTTGGCCATCATGCAACGTTTGCATCGACAGGCCAATACGTAAATCACCACCGTTACCTTCAAACACACCAATATGACCCGCGACAGCGTTATGCAGTAACTTATTACCACTGCCGTATTTAACATTATCGCTCACCGATGCGTTATATTGCATATTAATCCAATTGGTTACCACCATAGGCGCGGTCATGATCAATTCTAAAACGCCAAAGTCAGCATCATTTTGCCATTGGTAATCATGTAAAAAGCTTCGACCTTGCAGATTGACATTTCTGGTCCAAGATCGAGGTGCCACAATAAAAGCGGCATTGTTTACCAAACCCCATTCTGGACGCACTTGAGACCAATCATTACTGCGCTGAATATAAAATCGATCTAATTCAGCTGCACTGCTACCAGCTAACTCTGGGGAGATGTGAACCAAACGCTCTCGCTGCGCCGTTTCTGTAGCCGCTGTTAGCCATGAGACTAGGACGGGATCGATATCGGTATCAAAGCAATCAATATGATCTGTGGTGGTGTTATGCAATGCGGCCACAAAATGGGTCGTGCTAGGAATTACAACCTCTAGATCTAACAATGCTTTACGTACATCTTGCTCATTTAATAATTGGGCTAAAACCCGCACGTTTACTTCACCAGTTTGACCGCCACAGGCACCACAATCCAAGCCCGCAGCATGTAAGTTATTGGTGGTGTGGCTTCCATGTCCGACCAATAATACCGTAGGTGAGAATTGGCTTAATCCCATGGCATTTAGGATACCTTTAGCCAGTTCAGCTTTATCGGTTAACGACAGTAGCTGATCATTTTTACGTAAGATCCAGCTTTTTTGATGAGTCAGTGCATTAACAGGATTGTGGGTTTGTTTGGCAAAAAATGATTTTTTGAGCATTTTAAAAGCATAGAGCCAGCCCATGGATTCCACCATAGAAAATGCTGACGGCGCAGCTTGTGACCAGGTTTGCCAACGAGCCTTGCTATTTAGTGTATCGGTTTGAGCCTGTGTATCACGCCATTCAGACACACGGATGATCGGCTGTAACAATCCCGGTAACTGAGGGCGAGACAATTCACTGTCGTGCGGTTGATACTCGATAGGTAATCCGAAAAAGCCCGCAAACCCCATGGTTTGGATATCATCACTCTGATTTTCTAACGCCCGGCGTATGACCTCTGAACGAACGTCGATACAAAATGCGGCCTGTAACTTTGGCGCTGTTATAGGGTGCTTTTGAGCATTCACTAACTGAGTGTTCAGCTTGTGTTGATAACTCAGTTCAGCTGCCTTTGCCCACACCCAAAGGGGCTGTTGTGCTTGCTCATGCTGCGTGAGTAAATGCGGCAGTTGATCTTTTTCACGCATCCAAAGCGCGGCTAAGTGAATAAAACTGTCCGCTTGTTGTGCTTTTAAGTAACGCCAAATCACTAACTCCCAAGCCATACGAATTGCCAGTAGTTGCAGCATTTCATCGCTCGGCGTTGCCTGCAAGTCTCCTTGCCAGCGCAAATAGGCGACCCAAGAAGCCCAGCCATTAATATCAAGTAACAATGCATGGGCATAAGACTCGATTACAGTGTCATCAATCCCCAACTCAGCAACAGCTTCTGCGAGCAAGGTCGGTGCATCTTGCGGTAATTGTTTGAAATAGTGCAGCAAGCCTGGCTCATCCATAATAATACTCAGGCCGCGATCCCGACCGGTAACCTCGAGCCAATGACAGTATAGATCTGGCTGCGCTGAACTATCACGACAAGGCAAAATGGGCCGCAACTGTTGATAATATGCGGCACAAAATTGACTGATTTGATGAATGATTTCATCCCGCCATGCCATTTTGTATCGGTCGCGTTGATTATCTAATAAATCGGCAATATTGTGAAAATGAGTCAGATCATCGGCTTGTTCAAGAAAGGCTTCAAGCTGATCCACTGACATTGCAACCTCTTGTTGCTCAGCCGCTAGTAACAACGCATGCTGGCTAATGTCGCCTTGTGCATATAAATGCTGATAATAACCTTTGGGCATTAAACACTGAATACGATCGAGTGCCGATACTCGCGCCGACACTTGTTCAATCGGTTGCTCACGCATTTGCCAAAATGGATTAACAGCAATCATTTTATCGAGCGGCCATGTCGGGGCAATGTTGTTACCCGCGGAAGTTAATTTTGCCTGCTGGCTATCAGTCAGTTGCGCTATCAAAGGTGATTTAACTGCGATACTCATGGTCATACTTCCTCAACTTCGGTGGCTTTATCTAACACTTTATTATTGCTGGGTGCTGGCAACTGCACTGGCCACACTTGTAACGTCAATCGAGTGAGCCATTCATCTAAATATAAACCAGCAAATAAGGCGATATGTAAATGATGTATTGAGGGTCTATGTGGCTGATAACGCAACATCCAATTGAGCACAAACAAACTGACAAATAACAGTATTGCGACAATATCGACCGCACTTAACGCCTCAACATGCATGGCTGACGTGGCGGGAATGATGGCCCCAAACAACCACTTAAACCCGCTGTAACTGATCACTAATAATATGCTTAAGAGGAAAACGGGCATCATGCTGCTGCGCAGTCGCTCACTGTGGCGCTGAGCCAATAACATGGTGAGCGCTAATACCAATAACAACCAAACACTCCATACTCCTTGATAGTCTATAACCATCACTGCCATCGAGACGATAATGCTTGAAAATACCCCTGCCACTATCCAATCTATCATCTTAGGATTGGCCGCTGGCGCAAGACGCCTTTGCATGTCTTCATAAACCGCACTGCTTGAATTCAAAAATGCATAGGCTTTGTAAACTGAGTGCGTTAATAAATGCAGTAAGGCTAATTCAAACACCCCTAATGCACATTCAACTAACATCAAGCCCATTTGCGCGCTGGTAGACCAAGCTAAACGCACTTTAATGCTAATTCGAGTGGTCATGATTAATGCCGCCATCACAGTGGTTAATCCTGCAACAATTAGCACTAGCCACTGCGCGACAGTAGATTGAATAAACAAGGGCGCAAATAAAATCAGCAAGAAACCACCGAGGTTAATGACCCCTGCATGCAGTAAAGCACTTACCGGTGTCGGCGCTTCTACAACCTGTATCAACCAGCCGTGTACCGGTAATTGCGCACATTTAATTAAGGCCGTGAGTGCAATTAGCACTGCAGCAATATGATCGACGGTCGTTAGTTGTAAGTTGTCGTTTGTGGCCACCGCATTAAAGTGGCTAAGTAAATCACTTATCAATAAGCTGCCGTGCTGCTGATACAACAATATAATTGCAGCCAATAACGAGGTTTCTGCGGTGCGTGCTAAGAGGAATTTTTTATGTGCAGCCAGCGCCGCGCGAGGGCGTTCAGGATAGAAGGTTAAAAGCTTATGCAAGGCTAAGCTAATTGATACCCAACCGAGCCAGAATAATAATAAATGGTTACTAATCACTACCACAGACACTGCCGCGAGAATATTCAGTAGCCAGTGCCAATAAGTGCCGCTACGAGGTTCGCCCGCCATATAATTACGCGAAAATGCGATTAAAATAACACTCATAAAGACCACTAGCCCCATCATCAAGAGGCTGAGTCGTGATTGGCTAATATATTGCGCATCAGCGTGAAGACTCGGTAACGCAATACTTACCACCAAGGCTGTAATATAGAGCACAACAATAAGACCGCTGAGCTTAATTAACCATGTAGATTTATTATTAAACCTCGCACGGTCACTCAAACGCCCACTCAGGGCGCTAGCCAAAAGTAACGTAATGGGAATACATAATAAAAAAACGGACGATAACGCGATATTCATAAACTGCCTCTTCTTTTAGTCAACAGAGTATGTCAGAGCTGTATATTTAATAAAAATATATATAAACTAATAAAACGTTCTGTTTTGGTTAACTATAATGAGTCGTCTTAATTATCATCACCTTTATTATTTTTGGCGTGTCGCTGTTGTAGGCAACCTGACGCAAGTCGCTAAAGACCTGCATATTTCTCAGTCAGCATTGTCGGCACAAATTAAGCAATTTGAACACAACATGAATGTTGAGTTGTTTGAGCGCAGAGCACGACGCCTCAACCTAACGGTGCATGGTCATCGTGTATTGGCTTATGCCGATGATATATTCGGTAAAGGCGAAGAGTTGGAGTCTTTTTTACGCAAAGGCAGTATGAGTGAAAAGCAGCATTTATCTATTGGGGTCTTAACCACATTATCGCGTAACTTTGTGGAGAATTTTATCAGCCCGTTGCTGGCCAATCCTAATGTGAGCTTTTCTTTATCGGCCAGAGGCATGAGTGATCTATTAAACGGACTGGCGGATCACGAACTGGATTTAGTACTGACTAATCGACCTATCAGTGTCGATAAAAAAGATCCATTATGGCAAACCCAGTTGGTCTCCAGGCAACCTTTGGCGATTGTGGGCCCCAAAGCTAACCGGATAAACGCCAGTTTCCCGGAAGGTTATCAAGACATGCGCTGGGTTCTACCGGGTAAAAATACTGAAATTAGGGCAGCATTTAATTCCTTTTGCGCGACCTGGCAATATCAACCCGATGTGCAAGCAGAAGCCGATGACATGGCCATGCTGCGTCTTTTAGCCCGCGACAGTGGCGCACTGGTTGTGTTACCTCCGGTGGTTGTTAAAGACGAAATTGAACAGGGAATTTTAAATGTGTATCAGCACTTACCCAATGTTTATGAAAATTTCTATGCCATTACCACCCAACGAAAATTTGTACCTGAGGTGTTATTAGCACTATTGAAGCAGCAGCTTGATCCTGCATTTAGTGATTAATGTCTATCCATATTTGTTCGCCAATGATATCGCTAAGCCCGCAGAAATGACTATGTCGACGCTAAATTGTCGAGCATAAAGCCTAATCCGTGGCTGTTCATTTCAGATCCCTTGCGGTGAATGCGTTTTGGCCTATTCGAGGGAAATTAGTTAGCTTAAAACATTGGTAAATATCACTTAACGACACACTGAACATATTGAGTAGATTATTTAAGCTTAGACCAAAGTCGATAGCCTACAATGACATATAGAGTGCTAATCTGAATAAAAATGGATTGGAGTCTTCATGCTAACTAAAATAATGTTGATTAATGGTTTAGTGATATTTACCTTAGCAATGCTGCTGAGTTTTTTATCTCTACCTTCATGGCTATATGCATTTTTAGTCGCGGTTGCCTCTGTTATCACCTTACTGCTTACCCAAAAAAAACCTATAGCTGCAGATAACACGGACTCATCTCAACAAGATGAACACGTTGCCAATGGCATAAATAAAGCCGCCACTCGAATAGCCATTGGCGGAGCCGAAGTATCATTTTTTATTGAAAAACTCGCACACGCAATGGGTTTACAAGTTAAGCATGTTCAAGAAATCTCACAACGCGCCAGCAATTTAGAACAAGGTGCTCAACAACTATTAGGCCAATCAGCCAATGTACGAGCGCTAGTTGAAGAAGCCAGTACACAAGCGTCTAGCTACGCCGAAGAAATAAAGCAAGTGGATGAACAACAACAAAAATTGTCGACTGAAATTGAATCCACTGCAGTATTACTCATCGAACTAAAAAATAAAGCCAGCGCGATCAGCAGCATCACAGATACGATTAATAAACTGTCTGATCAAACTAATATGCTGGCACTCAATGCTGCCATTGAGGCCGCCAGAGCTGGAGAGCAAGGCAGAGGGTTTGCAGTCGTTGCCGATGAAGTGCGCAATTTGGCTCATAAAACGGCCGAAGCAACCCAAGGTATTGAGTCATTGCTATCCGAAATTGGTCAAAACAGTATTCAATCAGTACAAGCCATGCAACAAGTCAGTGATATGGGCGGCAAACTGTCTAGTCGGATGAATGAAATTTATATACTCACCAAAGCCAGTCAAGAAAGCATGGCCAGTGCCGCGAGCGAAATGCTGCAAATGGATCAAACCGTTAATTTTACCGTTGATAATACCAATGGTATTGGGGCAAATATTGAAGGCATTGGCGCTTCTATCCTTAAAGTCGATACTGATTTAATTGAAGCTTCAGATAGGGTGCTCGTGCTAAGTGGCTTTGCAGAACAGATATTCCGTCATCTACAACATTTTGAATTATCCGATAAACATGCCGTCATCGCCAAAGTAGCTTTGAATGCTGCGGCCAATGTCGGCGCTATTTTTGAACAAGCCTTAACTAAAGGTTCGCTTACACAGGCGCAATTATTTGATTCAAATTACCAACCCATTCCTAATACCAACCCACAAAAGTTCACCACAGGTTTTGATCGTTTTACCGACTCAAATTTACCGAGTATTCAAGAAGCTATTTTAGATAATAATGCCGATATTATTTATGCTGGTGCGGTGGATGTTAGAGGATATTTCCCCACTCATAACCGCAAATTTACCCAAGCGTTAACCGGAAATCGCGAACGCGATCTTGCCGGTAATCGCACCAAGCGTATTTTTGATGATCCAACAGGTAAACGCTGCGGCAGTAACGTTGAAAGTTTCTTATTGCAAACATATAAACGAGATACCGGCGAAGTGATGCATGATCTCTCAGCCCCAATTTATGTTAACGGTAAACATTGGGGCGGATTTAGAATTGGCTACAAGGCAGAAAATTAATACCCTGCATTATTTCGGTCACAATCGTTTTGGGAATATAGCTAGCGGCGATATCTAAACTCAATACAAGTAAATAACGCCTCCCCAGCCATCGCTGCCACAGCTCATCTCGATTCCAAAAAAGAGGCCCAAGTCATGCAACTTGGGCCCATTTACAGGCTATTTAACGCCCTGTTCAACTGAAATACACCTCAATGACTTAGCTAGACGACTTAGCCAAATTGCGTAATACATAATGCAAAATACCGCCATGTCGGTAATAACTGAACTCATTAGGCGTATCAATACGGATTTTAGCTTCAAACAAACGTTGCTTACCCGCTTTGTCAATCACTGACACATTGACGGTTTTCTGATCGGCGCTTACAGCAGGAATACTGAATTGCTCTTCACCGGTAAGATTTAGCGACTCCGCACTGTCATCAGGCATAAACTGCAACGGCAAAATACCCATGCCAACCAAATTAGAACGGTGAATACGTTCATAACTTTGTGCGATAACCGCTTTTACTCCCAAAAGTGCAGGCCCTTTCGCCGCCCAATCGCGTGAGCTGCCAGTACCGTACTCCTTACCCGCAAGCACAATACACGCTGTGTTATGTTGCTGATAATACATGGCAGCATCAAATACTGTCATCGACTCACCTGTCGGCATCAAGCGAGTCCAGCAACCTTCGGTCCCTGGCGCCAGCAAATTTCTTAGCCTTACATTGGCAAAGGTGCCGCGCATCATGACTTCATGGTTGCCGCGGCGTGAACCGTAAGAGTTAAAGTCCTTAATGGCAACCCCTGCTTGCTGTAAATAATCTCCGGCTGGGCTGTCTGGTGCAATAGAGCCCGCGGGTGAAATATGGTCGGTAGTGACCGAATCACCCAACTTAAGTAAACAACGGGCATTGTCGATACCCATAATTTGGGGGACCTCTGCACTGATCCCATCAAAGAATGGCGGTTGTTTAACATAAGTGGAATCAGGCCAGTTATATTTTTGGCTCTGCACTACCTCAAGTCCTTGCCAGTCTACATCACCGCTGTATACATCGGCATAACGGGAAACAAACATCTCGCTTTGCACCGCGCTGGCCATAACCTGTTGGATTTCCTGATTGTCTGGCCAGATATCTTTTAAATAGACGGCTTTGCCATTGGCATCTTCACCCAGTGGTTCAGTGACCATATCGGCTTTCATATTACCGGCCAATGCATATGCCACCACCAGCGGCGGCGATGCTAAGTAATTGGCTTGTACTTCTGGATGGATGCGACCATCAAAGTTACGATTGCCCGATAACACCGAACACACCTTCAGCCTGCCCTGTTGTATCGCTTCACTGACGGGCTGAGGCAATGGGCCGGAATTACCAATACAGGTAGTGCAACCGTAGCCAACTAACTGAAAGCCTAGAGCATCTAAATCGACATTAAGACCTGATTTTATTAAATAATCTGTCACGACCTGCGAGCCAGGTGCAAAGCTGGTTTTTACCCAAGGTTTAACCTGTAAACCCTTTTTACGGGCATTTCTGGCCAATAGTCCAGCGGCGATTAACACTGATGGATTAGAGGTATTAGTACAGCTGGTTATCGCAGCTATCACCACAGCGCCGGCTTCGAGCACAAAGTCTTTATCTCGATAACGACACGCAACACCTGCGCTACCATCGACGACGGGGACTTGCACCGATGGGCCACCCTCGCTTGCCAGCTCATCTTTACCTTCAGCGTCGACTTGGCTAACAGGGATCTGACTGTCTAACCACTGACGGAAACTGACTCCAGCTTGCTCAAGTGCAATTCTGTCCTGTGGCCTTTTAGGACCTGCGATAGAAGGCACAATACTGCCTAAATCCAGTTGTAAGCTGGCGTGATAACAGGCTTTGTTATCGGATGCACTGGCCCACATGCCCATCTTTTTAAGATATGTCTTGATCAGCTCGATATGCTCTGGATCACGACCAGTAAGCTTTAGGTAATCTAGCGTTTGTTGGTCGATCGGGAAAATGCCACAGGTGGCACCGTATTCTGGCGCCATATTGGCAATGGTCGCCCTATCGGCCAAGGTTAATTGATCAACCCCGGCACCAAAAAACTCGACGAACTTGCCGACCACGCCAAATGAGCGCAGTTGTTCAGTTACGGTTAACACCAGATCGGTAGCGGTAACCCCAGGAGGCAATTTGCCGACAAATTCAAAACCAACTATCTCGGGTAACAACATAGTCACTGGTTGGCCTAACATCGCAGCCTCAGCCTCAATACCGCCCACGCCCCACCCTAACACACCCAAGCCGTTGATCATGGTGGTATGGGAATCGGTTCCGACTAAGGTGTCTGGATACAATAAGTTATCTTCATCTTCTTTAACAAAAACCACTCTTGCCAGATATTCTAGATTGATTTGATGCACGATACCGCGCCCTGGCGGCACGACTTTAAAGTTATCGAAGGCTTGCTGACCCCAACGCAAAAACTGATATCGTTCGCGATTTCGTTGGATTTCAATGGCAGTATTTTGTTGCAATGCCCCTGTTTCGGCAAATACATCGACCATCACAGAGTGGTCAATAACCAGCTCTACCGGGTTCAGCGGATTAATCGCGGCGGCATTACCACCTAGCGTTATAATGGCATCACGCATGGCGGCTAAATCGACGACTGAAGGTACACCGGTAAAATCTTGTAAAATGACCCGGGATGGGACAAAGGCAATTTCGGTTTCAGACCAGTCATCTAAATCCCAGCGGGCCAAGGTTTCAATATCCTTTGGCTGGACAAACTCCGAATTTTCATAGCGCAGTAGATTTTCTAATAATATTTTTGCCGCAAAGGGTAAGCGGGATAAATCGAAGTGTTCGGCTAACCGGTCAAAGCTGTAATATCGGAAATTTTTTCCATTACTTTCAAGTTGTTTCAATAATTGCATAGAGTCTTTCATTAATGATCTCCCTATAAACGTTTATGAGTACTTCCTGCTAAGCTTAGTGAACACACTAACATATCCCAATCAAAAATCGAGTCGGAAATATTATGAGTAAGATACGTATAGAATATGACAGCATGGGTAAAGTTGAAGTGCCAAATGATGTTTATTATCAGGCACAAACCCAGCGAGCACAGGATAATTTTCAATTTTCAGAGCGGCGTTTTCCTACACCGGCAATCGTTGCCCTACTCGACATAAAATCAGCGGCAGCACACGCTAATAGTCAGTTAGGTTTGCTGGATAACGCCATGGCGGCGGCGATCCAACAAGCGATTACCGCCAGTAAACAGCTCGACTTTTCAACCCATTTCCCACTGGATCTGTTCCAAACCGGTTCAGGCACCAGTTCCAATATGAATGTTAACGAAGTGATTGCCAGCTTAGCCAGCGACATTTTGCAGGATAAAGTTCACCCCAACGATCATGTCAATATGGGCCAAAGCAGCAACGATGTGGTGCCTGCCGGTATTCACATCAGTACAGTGCGGCATTTAAAGGCTCTACTGTATCCGGCCATTAATAGCTTAAGTGACAAATTAGCGTTTTTGGCCGATGAGCATGCAAATTTGGTCAAAACTGGACGCACTCATTTAATGGACGCTATGCCCATTACCTTAGGGCAAGAACTACAATGTTGGCGACTACAGCTCAATGCTGCTCAAGCGAAGCTCCAACAAGCAGAGCTCAACTTACATCATTTACCTTTGGGCGGCACTGCGGTTGGCACTGGGATTAATTGTGATCCGTGTTTTGCCAAACTCGCTTGTGATTATTTACAGCAGCAAGACCAGCATCCTTGGCAGGCGGCACCTGTACCGGCCTTATACATGAGTAGCCAAGATCACACTCTTGCCGTGGCTTCGGCGCTCAAAGGATTGGCGATCACCTTAATGAAAATTGCCAATGATTTACGCTGGATGAACTCAGGCCCTATCGCCGGACTACAAGAAATTAGTGTAACCGCGCTGCAACCTGGTTCATCGATAATGCCCGGTAAGGTTAATCCGGTTATTCCGGAGGCGGTTGCCATGATTGCCGCTGAAGTGATCGGTAATGAAACGACCATAACCATCGCGGCGCAATCGGGTAATTTTCAATTAAATGTCATGCTGCCACTGATTGCAGACAAGTTACTCTCCAGCATAGATTTATTAACCCATGCCTGCCAATCCATGACGGATAAGGTATTTGCAGATTTTGCGCCCAATACCGACAACTTGACTCAAGTGTTGAAGAAAAATCCTATTCTTGCCACCGCACTCAATTCAGTGGTGGGTTACGATATGGCCGCGAAAATAGCCAAACGTGCACATAAAGAACATAAATCGGTATTAGACATTGCACTGGAAGAAACCGAGCTGAGCGAAGATGAACTCACTGCGATACTCGATCCCTTGCATCTCGCGAAGCCTCATCAATAACGCCACCAACAGCCAGCGCTAAGAGTGCAAAAGACTAACGCTAAACAGAGTTGGCGAGATAGAAACCTATTTATGTGAATAGGTAAAATCTCGCTAACTTGCCTTGCTGAACTCATCTCCAACCCAAGGTTGGGCCAATAGAATAAAACCAAACATTAAATCTTAAAATGTTTAATTATTGGGCAAAGATCATCGGCACTCATTGGCTTACCGTATAGCCATCCTTGCCCGTTTAATATTCCTAAATTTTTAAGTGCTTGATGTTGCATGATGTTTTCAACACCTTCAGCAACAACGTCTATGTGTAGTTCGTTAGCCATTTGGACAATATAAGGTATTAATGATGAACGGATGGACCCTCCTTCCATGGCATTAATAAAGCTTCTATCGATTTTCAAAATATGACACGACAATTTTGACACTTGGTTTAAATTTGAATATCCAGTGCCAAAATCATCGATTGCAATCAGAAAACCATGTTGCACTAGGATCTCTAAGTGGTTTGCAAACTCTTTACCGGTCAACTGTTCATCTTCTACAATCTCAAGAACAATCTTAATGGGATGATCATTCACATACGGCAGATCAATTATCTTTAACACTTTTCCGCTAGAAACATCAGAAGGAAAAATATTAATATTGACTTTAAAACCATTCAAATCAATACCGCTTTCACTTAGGCGCAGCAGCGATTTTTCAACAAGTTGCTCAGTAAACTCCCATGACAGGCCCAGCTGTCTAATTTTGGGAATAAATTCATCTGGAAATATTTTACCTTCGTTATCTTCAAATCGCGCCAGCACTTCACAGCCGACGATCTTACCGGTTTGAATATTGACTATCGGTTGAAATAAAGGAAAAAACTTGTTTGATTTAACGCCTCGTTTAACCCGAGCGCTTATTGACATAAAACCATTGATTTTAAATGATATAAAATAATATAAAAATAATGTCAGAAAAAATGATGACGCAATAATGATAGCAATCAACAGGCGGTTTTTTTCATAAAACTCGCCAGCACTAAGGCTCAGTGCGACGCAGTAAGATGATTCAGGATCACATTGTTGAAATTGATAGGCATGGGTTAAGTTCACTCTGCCAACGATACCTTTGACATATAGATTATTGCTGCCTGACACATGTTTATAATGATTTGCTCTATTGAATACAATTTCCCAATCGAACCCCATAGAACTGAATTTATTGATCTCCGCAGGCTCAATCACTACATTGAAAGCGTTATGCTTGATGACAACCGCTGTATGTAACCTATCAAAAAGCTCTAACGCTTTATTTACCCACACTTTTGCACCGTAGTTATTAATGTAGTCGGGCTCAGATTCCATACTCTTTGTAACAATTATCCCTAAACCTGCGGTACACAACAATTTACCATTTTCATCTGAATAGCCTATATCTTTGATAAAGATAGACAGGAAATTCTCACGGCGCATATGCAGCAACATTTCACTACTACACACTGGATCATCAAGCCTATCTAATCGCTCAAGAGTGTGTTGAATGTCTTTGCTAATAGTACTCATTAAGGCTAAATGGGTTGTTGCAGCTTGCTCTTGCTCAACGACAATCTGTTTTTCTATCCATAAGAATAAAAATAGAAAAAACAAAGTGCCCAGAGACAAACTAACGATAAATGACACTAACTTATGTTTAAACGACATAATTTGCCGCCCCAAATAGTAATAACACATGAATAGTAGCCAACCACATTAACGCGATATAACGACTATGATGACGTAAGTATAATATTTATTTTAAATGAGAATAATCGATAAAATTTATTCACAGCTTATTATTAAAATGTTTAGCACTTCTCTAGAAGCTATTTTTATGATGCATCATTATCTAGGCTCATGGCCTCTTTTATTTCATCACTGGCAAAACCTTTACGAGATAGAAACGCATACGCTTTGGACTTTTCTTTATAATCAGATAAGTTATAGCGTTTTTTAGCCAACTCATTTTTACAGCTTTGATAAAAATCGACATCTTCTGTTAAGGTTAATTGATACAAGGTTTCTTCAAAATCACTCACATCAATCAATCGCTGTTTGAGTTCCTGTAAAATAAGTGTTTTACCTTTACCTTTATTAAACAGCTTAATTATTTCAGTTGTTAAATCGACTTTTTCTGCTTTTATCGCCAATTTACTGCGCAATGTTGCACCTTGTGGATGTAACGATAATGCATGATCAATTTCAGATCGAGAAAATCCTTTTGCGGTCATTTGAGCATAGACTTTTTCTCTGCTGGTGCCGTAAAAATTCTCAAATCGGCCTAGTAGCCTTGAGGTAGCGAGCTTAAAAGTATCTATTTTTTGCTCGTGCATAACCTGTTCTAGCGCGGCGTCAACCTCTGTCGCACTCACACCGCGAAGTTGTAACTTACGCCTTATGGCACCAGTCCCCACTTCATTGCTAAAGGCGAGTTCGCAATAACGCACGGCAAAATCGAAGTCATTTTTTAAATAACCACTGTCGATTAGCTTGGCTAATACGGTATCAATCCATTGCTGGTTCTCGGTTTTACGCTCAAGCTTGGTACGAATTTCGCCAATAGTAAAGTCTTGCTGACTAAGGTGCCAATAAGCACTATTAAAAACGTTATCTATGGTTTTAGCTTGGCGTAGTTGTGGGCGCTGCATAAAAATTAATCTTACCTTAATATAATCAAAATGAGTGTAGCAGCTCAGTCGGTTATTGAGAAAGATCTAGATATTTCATTGTTTAAATCATTTAAAAACCAGCTGTTTATGGTGAGTTAACTGCAGCGCTTTAAAAAAATTATAGTGTAATTTATCGATGGAGACTTGTTGTGCTAAAGCCGCATCATTATTCACTTAGCTGCATTATGCGCAACGGAACATCAGTGGATAAGGGCTCTTTATACTCGAGTCATAAGTGATTATTACTTGATTATTTAACGCTGCTGAACCGGCGCAGACAGCCACCAATAACTTCAATAGATAATCTGCTGCCCGCAAGCGTTTATTGCGGTATCGATTTGTAACAATACAGAAGCCAGAAAATATTTTAGATCGCAAAAAATATGATCCTCATAACCCCCCAAGGGCGTATCAATACGTGTTAGGATTGTTGAATTAAGGCGCTTATATCTGATCACATCCACCCATTTATATTAGGTGCTAGGGATCACAGATTTGTGACTTTTGAGCCATTGATAAGTAACAAAACAGTTAACAATGTAAATAAACAGTGTAAATATTGTTCAAATTCAAGTTTATTTAATAATTCCGCTGTTTTACTACTCTGATTTACTTTCAATCAATAGCGCCTTCTTGTTATTCTCCTGCAAATGAAAATCGTCAGCTGGATCTATTGATTCAACTACCCACTCCTTTGAGCTCGGTTGGAAACGTTTCTTGAAACTAACCCTTTGCCAATACCTTGTTAAATCGCTTAATCGCATCACAAGGTTATCCAAGTTGAGTAAAGCACATTTAACACTGTGTTTCGGGTTACTGTTGCTGCAACCTTTAGCTGATGCCTTGTCTATTTCAATCGGACATTTTATTGATATTGGCGAGTTTATCGCTATTGCTGACGGTATATTAGCTGAGTTTTTGGGTGCGGGTTTAATCAGTTTATTGCTGATTAATCCCTTAGTTATCCAGCACTTTTGGCGTTTATTCAATCTTAATTCTAAATTTAGCAACTTGCTCGAACTGAGCGATGCGCTAAGTGCTCTATCTCCTGTTATTCCTCAATCGCTAGAATATACGGCACATGGTTGTCGCGCCCCGCCTTTACAAGCTTAACTTTTTTATTTTAATACGCCATTCGCGAGATATATCTTTTTTGGGAAACTAAGCCAAAATCACATACTGTTGATTTAGTTTATCTTTTTCTACTATTCGCGTTTGATGATTATTGTGCAACTGCCAATCCCCCTGTTGGTAGCGTAGTAAGCTTTAAGGTTAGAGGAATCTTCCTTTGTTAATTCGAAATTTAAGTAAACCTATACTGGCTGCATTAGCATTTATGCTAGCCGGTTGTGAAGGCGGCGTGCTGGATCCCAAAGGTCAAATCGGCATCGATGAGAAGCATCTCATTATTGTGGCAACCTTGCTGATGTTGATTGTGGTTATTCCAGTAATTTTCATGACCTTGTATTTTGCATGGAAGTTCCGCGACGGTCGCGATGAAGAAATTTATGCACCTAAATGGGCACACTCAACCGCCATTGAAATCGTGGTGTGGGTCGTACCGATTATTATCGTGATCATTCTTGGTGTTATCACTTGGAAATCGACTCACGATTTAGATCCCTACAAACCGCTAGTGCATGACGCTAAACCGGTGAAGGTTGAAGTGGTGTCATTAGATTGGAAATGGTTGTTCATTTATCCTGAATATGGCATCGCATCGGTTAACGAATTGGCCTTCCCTGCCAATGTTCCGGTTAACTTTAAAATCACTTCTGACACAGCAATGAATTCATTTTTCATTCCGCAGTTAGGTAGCCAAATCTACTCAATGGCTGGCATGGCGACTAAGTTACACCTTATCGCAAACGAGCCAGGCACTTTTGAGGGTATTTCAGCTAACTACAGTGGTGCTGGATTTGCTGGAATGAAGTTTAATGCGATTGCAACTGCAAACGCTGACGATTTTGATGCTTGGGTTGCCAAGGTAAAACAGCAAGGTAATACCTTGGATGTTGAGCAATATAAGCAACTGGCTGAAAAGAGCGAAAACAATCCGGTGCAATACTACGGGTCAGTACAAAAAGGCATGTTTAACTACATTGTCATGCAATACATGCATCCAGACTCGAATATGAAACCAATGGACAGCATGGAAGGTATGCACGACATGAGCAACATGGAATCAATGTCTGGTATGGATCATACCAAGCATATGCAAAACATGGAGCACATGGTCGACAAGGACGCGGAAAATTCTGGGCTTTCATCACCTTCACATTCAACCACAGAGCATTCTTCGACTGCATCTGGGGAGGCGAAATAATCATGCCATTTCTAGGAAAATTAACTCTCGAGTCAATTCCGTATCATGAACCGATTATTATGGTGACCCTTGCTGCGGTTGCCATTATTGGATTCATTATCGCGGCATTAATGACTAAGTATCAAAAATGGGGCGTGCTCTGGCATGACTGGTTAACCTCGGTTGACCATAAAAAACTCGGTATTATGTATATCGTGTTAGCAATGGTAATGCTGATCCGCGGTTTCTCTGACGCGATTATGATGCGAACTCAGCAAGCACTTGCCACCAATGGCGCTGCAGGGTATTTACCACCTGAACACTACGACCAAATCTTCACTGCCCATGGCGTGATCATGATTATCTTTATGGCGATGCCATTTATGATTGGTCTAATGAACTTGGTCGTACCATTGCAAATTGGTGCTCGTGATGTCGCGTTCCCGTTCTTAAACAATTTAAGCTTTTGGCTAACGACCTCTGGGGCGATATTAATCAATATATCACTTGGATTAGGTGAATTTGCCAAAACGGGTTGGGTAGCTTATCCACCATTGTCAGAACTCGCATACAGTCCGGGGGTGGGGGTTGATTATTACATCTGGGCCTTGCAAATATCCGGCATCGGGACAACCTTAACCGGGGTGAACTTTATCGCCACTGTGTTAAAAATGCGCGCTCCGGGCATGAAGCTAATGCAAATGCCAATTTTCACTTGGGCCTGTACTTGGGCAAACGTGTTAATCGTTGCATCGTTCCCAATTTTAACCGCTGTGTTAGGTTTATTAACCTTAGACCGTTATTTAGATTTCCATTTCTTTACCAATGACGGTGGCGGTAACGCCATGATGTACATCAACCTGTTTTGGGCTTGGGGTCATCCTGAAGTATACATTTTGGTATTACCGGCTTTCGGTATTTTCTCTGAAGTGTTTTCAACCTTTACCTCTAAGCGCTTATTTGGTTACACCTCAATGGTGTGGGCAACGGGTGCGATTTCTGTACTTGGCTTTATTGTTTGGTTACACCATTTCTTTACCATGGGGTCGAGCGCTAACGTTAACGCCTTCTTCGGGGTGATGACCATGGTGATTGCGGTGCCGACTGGGGTAAAACTGTTTAACTGGTTATTTACCATTTATCGCGGCCGTTTACGTTTCACCGTGCCAGTATTGTGGTCTTTAGGCTTTATGGTGACCTTCACCATCGGCGGCATGACCGGAGTATTGTTAGCATTACCTGGCGCAGATTATGTACTACATAACAGCTTGTTTTTAATCGCCCATTTCCATAACACCATTATTGGTGGTGCAGTATTTGGTTACATGGCTGGTTTTGCCTACTGGTTCCCTAAAGCGATGGGCTTTCACCTCAACGAACGTTTAGGTAAGGCATCATTTTGGTGTTGGCAGATAGGCTTCTATATCGCCTTTATGCCGTTATATGTGCTTGGTTTTATGGGCATGACTCGTCGTATTAACCACACAGATAACCCAGCGTGGAACTTCTGGCTTTACTTTGCCGTGGTCGGCGCGTTTATCATCCTTGTGGGTATTATTTTACAGTTTGTACAATTGTATGTCAGCTTCCGTGATCGTGAGCAAAACTTAGATACTACTGGCGATCCATGGAATGGCCATACGCTTGAGTGGTCAACCTCTTCACCACCACAGTTCTATAACTATGCCCAGTTAGATCCAGTAACAGACATTGATGCGTTCACCGACATGAAAGAAAAAGGCACTGCCTATCAACGTCGTGAAACATACCAGCCGATTCATATGCCTAAAAATACCGCCAGTGGGATATTTATGGCCGCTGCGATTACCGCTATGGGATTTGCCGCAATTTGGCATATTTGGTGGTTAGCCATTGTTGGATTTGCAGGTGCGTTTGTATTGTTCTTAATGCGTGCTTACGACAATGATGTTGACTACTACGTGCAACCAGACGAAATCGCGCGTATTGAAAATGCACATATAGATAACGTAGCAAGGGGCAGATAATGAGTATTGCTATTAAAGCAGATTTACACGACGCTCATTCTGCTGAGCACCATGATGAACACCACGATACCAGTGGTAACACCTTATTCGGTTTTTGGATTTATCTAATGACCGACTGTATTTTGTTCGCATCCGTTTTTGCGACTTATGCAGTGTTATTCATGAACACTGATGGTGGGGTGTCGGGCAAAGATATTTTCGAATTAGACTTCGTGCTTATCGAAACCGCCGCCTTACTAGTCAGTAGTATTACTTATGGCTTTGCCATGATTTGCGCTAGACACCAAAAGAAAGCGGCGACATTAGCGTGGTTGTTAATCACCTTCGCGTTAGGTTGTGTGTTTATCACGATGGAAGTGTACGAGTTCCATCATCTGATTGAACACGGCAATGGCCCAGATCGCAGCGCCTTTTTATCAGCATTTTTTGCCTTAGTCGGCATGCATGGTTTGCATGTTACCGCGGGTTTAATTTGGATGCTGATCATGATGGTCGAAGTTATCAAGTGCGGTTTAAATAATCGTAGTATCACTCGCCTAAGTTGCTTAAGTTTATTCTGGCATTTCTTAGACATCGTGTGGGTGTGTGTGTTTACCGTTGTTTATTTGTTAGGAGTCTTGTGATGAGCAATGCACATTCAAGCGAGGGCGACTTTGGCGCCAGTGTTAAGTCATATTTAGTCGGCTTTGTGTTATCGGTGATCTTAACCGGTATTCCATTTTGGTCGGTGATGACTCACAGCTTTGACCATACAACCACCTTATGGATTGTGGTTGCTGCGGCAATAGTACAAATCGTGGTGCACTTAAAGTACTTCCTTCATTTAGATTTTTCTAAAGAAGGCAGGATCAATACATTCTCTTTCTTATTCACTGCACTGATTATTGTCATGGTAGTGGGTTTATCTGTGTGGATTATCTACGCAGCTAACGAATTGATGATGTAATTAGACAGCTATCATGAATAATCAAGGTCAATCTATGTCAGCACAATTAACATCACGCTTACGAGGATATGTTCAGGTCACTAAGCCTGGCATCATCATGGGCAATTTAATTTCCGTCGCCGGCGGGTTTTTACTCGCCGCACAAGGTAACGTAGATTGGACCTTGATGTTTGCAACCATGATAGGGCTCTCTTTAGTGGTGGCGTCTGGTTGCGCTGTCAATAATTGTATTGATCGCGATATCGACGCCAAAATGCAGCGTACTCGTAACCGAGTTACCGTTACCGGTGAAATATCGGTACAAGCTGTATTGAGCTTTGGCATTGGTCTGGGGATTATTGGCTTTACCATGCTAGCCATATTCACTAACAATTTAGCGGTATTATTTGCCGCTATCGGTTATGTGGTTTATGTCGGCGTGTACAGTCTATACATGAAGCGCAACTCGGTTTACGGCACCTTAGTGGGTAGTTTCTCAGGTGCTGTGCCACCAGTTGTAGGCTATTGTGCGGTCAGTGGACAAATGGACACAGGTGCAATCATTTTGCTACTGATGTTCAGTTTATGGCAAATGCCACACTCGTATGCAATTGCAATATTTCGCTTTGATGACTATGCCGCAGCCAACATTCCGGTGTTACCTGTTGCTGAAGGTATGGCCAAAGCAAAACTGCATATAGTGCTCTACATTGCCGTGTTTGCATTGGTTAGCGCACTATTACCGCTGGCGGGTTATACAGGTATTGCCTTTATGGCCGTGACCTTTGCCACCAGTTTATGGTGGTTAGCCATGGCGTTAAAAGGTTATCGTCGCGACATCAACTTACAGTCTTGGGCTAGGCAAGTATTTGGATTTTCCATTATTACCATTACCGCATTAAGCGTGACCATGGCATTGGACTTTCAAGTTGTAGCCCAACCTGCACTGCTAACATTAGCGCCTTAAGTCGCTCAGCAAAAATTAACCATTCTTAAGCCCATTACATAACGCAATGGGCTTTTTTATTTGATTAATCAGAATATGTTACTAGGCTTAAACTCTAAAAATTAAGCCATCAATTAGGATTTAACACTAAGGTCTAAGCTTAGTACTCGCTAAGATTTGGGGCTAAAATACACTAGCTAGACCTCTCACGGTTCAATAAGAATCACACCGAACTGTAAAGGCAAACATAAAGGGATCTTATGTTTATCATGTCACGCACAATTCAGCATCCAGCGCTTGCACTTAATCGCGTCAAAAATATCGTTCCGCGATTGTTGTTGCTAGTGTGCGCTTTGATCACGGTCAACTCACTGTATGCAGCCCCGCAATCGCCGCCTACAGCGACTATTTTTGGTAATTGGATCATTGATAGCCCAGAACAAATCACGCTGTTACAGTTAACTCGTGACCAGAGTTACTTATACATACAATTAAACTTAATTGAGCCACAAAACAGCGTTGCAGAATGGGGACGAATAGATATCCAGCAAGCTGATGTTCACTTTTTTCCAAGCTACAGTAGTAATCAACAACAGGGTCTAGTTGCCTATCAAATAGCTCATCCTAAATTGCACATAGCACTTACTGTCGAGTCAGCCCGGTTAGTCTTTAGTATCGACACTAATGGTGACAGCGTTGCCGATGAACAACATCACTATGACATCACTCCAAGCCAATCTGTCTATGGTGTCTGGCATCAGTTGTCGACCCCTGCACTGAGTAGCTTGGTGCTGTTCGATAATGGCTATTACGCCATGGTGAAGATTAACCTCCACCAAGACCCACAAGCTAATGAGCACTTCACCCATCTACAATGGGGGCGATTTGTACTGCAACAAAAGCAGCTGACCATTGAGCCCATGTTTAATAGCCATCCACAACAAACATCAAGCTTATTAAGCGCCATTTCGAGCATTGTTTATCTGCCTAGCAAACAGCAATTGACGTTATCTTTTATGATGGAGGCTAATCCTGATGACATCGCGATTAATCAACGATATCGACGTTAGCTCAAACCGAATATGAAATTGCAGCTCTGTGCGCAGGCTTACTGATGCTCACAATAGATGACTACAGCATAAGCCTATTAGGGGTATCAATGTGGCAACCTATGTTATGGCTATATGGGATTGTGTTTTGCACTTTACTGATTATTGCAATTACATTTTTGGCCGCTAAACGCATCTTACGCCACAGTATTAGCCGGTTATTACAAGGATAATGATAAGTCGTTATCCATCACCTCATTAACCCTAAATAGTTTAATGAAAGACAACTTATGTAACTATCCAGTACTATTTATGCGATAAACAAACATTTACAGCTATTTAGTTACAATTTCTGCCACAATCAGCTATTCAAATTTAAGCGATTACACTTCATACTGAGTCATTGCTGGTATCAATTTAGTGTTTAAAGGATATGTCATGGGCCAAGAAACCTCGAAGATTCTCGTTGTCGATGACGACATGAGATTACGTTCATTATTAGAACGTTACTTGATAGAGCAAGGCTTCCAAGTTCGTAGTGCTGCGAATGCAGAACAAATGGATAGATTACTTGAGCGCGAAAACTTTCACCTTTTAGTACTTGATCTGATGCTACCCGGTGAAGATGGTTTATCGATTTGTCGCCGCTTGCGCCAACAAGAAAACCCTATTCCGATTGTGATGTTAACCGCCAAAGGCGATGAAGTAGACCGAATTATCGGCCTAGAACTGGGCGCCGATGACTACTTACCAAAACCCTTTAACCCGCGTGAATTATTAGCGCGCATTAAAGCGGTAATGCGTCGTCAAATAATCGAAGTCCCTGGAGCACCAGCTCAACAAGAAGAAATGATTGAATTTGGTGAGTTTTCACTAAATCTTGCCACCCGTGAAATGTTTCATGGTGATGAAAGCATTGCCCTAACCAGCGGTGAATTTGCAGTACTTAAAGTACTGGTTAACCACCCTAGAGAGCCATTATCGCGTGACAAGCTGATGAACCTTGCTCGAGGGCGTGATTATTCGGCACTTGAACGTTCTATTGATGTGCAGGTTTCACGCCTACGCCGTTTAATTGAGAAAGATGCTGCTAACCCACGCTATATCCAAACGGTTTGGGGCTTAGGTTATGTATTTGTCCCCGACGGCACCACACGTAAATAAGTCATGGAACTTAAGTTAAAATGGTGGCAACGCTTTTTACCCCGCAGCGCTTTTAGCCAGACCGTATTGTTGATTGGCAGTTTACTGCTGATCAATCAATTGGTGTCTTATTGGTCTGTCGCCGTTTACTTTATCAAACCCAGTTATGAACAAATTAACCAACTGATCGCCCGCCAAATCAATATTTTATTTGTCGATGGTGTTGATGTTGGCCGTGAGCATCTCACCATGGTTGATGCCTTAAATGCCAAAGTGCGTGACGATGGTATGACGGTTTATAATCTTAAACAAGCTCAAGAAGCGGGACTGAACCAAGCCACTTATTACAGCTTTTTATCTGAGCAAATGTCGGTATATCTGGGCGGTGAAGCTGAAGTGCGTTTTTCGCAAGGTGAAAAACTCAATGTGTGGATTAAGCCACCACAAGCACCGACGTTATGGATTAAAGTGCCGCTGAGCAGTATTAACGAGTCAGATTTATCGCCATTAACGCTGTATTTATTAGTTATTGGTGGGCTCAGTGTCGCCGGAGGCTGGTTGTTTGCACGGCGACAAAACAGACCGTTAAAACGACTGCAAAAAGCTGCCGTCGCGGTATCTAAAGGTGATTTTCCGCCAACGTTACCATTAAGCGGCTCTACCGAGATTGTTGAAGTAACTCATGCATTTAACCAAATGGCCAACAGCATGAAGCAACTTGAGCAAGACCGTGCCTTACTGATGGCAGGAATTTCTCACGATTTACGCACTCCGTTAACCCGCATTCGCTTAGCATCTGAAATGATGGTGGAAGATGATCAGTATCTAAAAGAAGGCATAGTCACCGATATTGAAGACATGGATGCGATTATTAACCAATTTATTGCATACATTCGTAACGACCAAGAAGGCGTTCGTGAGCCTGACCAAATCAACCGCTTAATCCAAGAAATTAGCCAACAAGAGTCACATCGTGAAGAAACCCTCGAATTATCATTAGCCGATTGTCCTGACATCGCCATTAATAGTGTAGCGATCAAACGGGTGCTGAGTAATTTGGTTGAAAATGCTTTCCGTTATGGCAATGGCTGGATAAAAATAAGCTCTTATCATCAAGGTAATACAGTATGTTTTAGTGTTGAAGATAATGGCCCCGGCATTGATGAAACTAAAGTCGAGTCACTGTTTCAACCCTTTACCCAAGGCGACTCAGCTCGTGGCAGTGTGGGCTCAGGCTTAGGTTTAGCCATTATTAAGCGCATTGTTGATCGTCATCATGGCAATATTCAATTGTCTAATCGCCCCCAAGGTGGCCTGAAAGCACTCGTATCACTGCCGATAATCGATAAAAACTAATATCACTAAACTGATGTTATGACCGATTTTCGGCCTATCTTAAACAACCTTCACTGCGCAACACAAACTGTAACATTAGTGCCATAAAATACACATAATGGTCTTTCTGTTAAGTTTGGATAGCATGAAAATATCAACTTTATCCCTCGGTGCATCGGCATTATTATTAATACTTGCAGCCTTATTAGCGGCAACAGTACTATGGAGTAACCAGCAACGACAAGTGAGCGAACAGCTCAATCAAAATTTACAGCAAATCCAACACACCTTTCAGTTCGATGTACGCAATAATATAAGTAACTACCTACAAACTGGGCAAAGCAACTACCTCGAACAAGCGCGTACCGATATTATAGGTATCACCAACAGCATTAACCAATTACATCAGGCACATCCGCAGCTAGATAGCACCTCGTTAACTGAGTTAATGACCCAGCTGATCAGCGACTTAGACACTAAATATCGTGCTGCTGGCAAACTAGCAGGTAATCCACGTCAATTGTTAGCATTTGCTGAATCAGAAATGCTCAACTACGCTCGCAGCCTAACCCGCTATGCTCAATCGGCCCCACAAGACAACAGCGATGCTCAGCAATATTTAGCGCTTACGCTGGAATTACCCAGCTTGGTTTATCAATTATCACAGCTAACCCAAACCTTACTAATAGACCAAGATACGGGTGTAATCAACAGTGTTAACTTCTCTATAAGTGCACTTAATACTTGGCATGATGATTTGCAAAGACTGCCATTATTAGGCATTTACCGCACTGAAGAAGTCGATGAGTTTGCCTTAGGTGATGATGAGCCCGAGCGAGTTGAAATTGGCGAATCGCCTCGCTCAGAATTACTCAGCTTAACCCAGCGCTACAGTAAAGAGGTTGCCAACACCAAGCAAATGCAAACCGATATTCAAGCGGTACAAAAGGCGCTAATGAATGCGACTAGCCAAGTCGAGCAGCAATTAGTGTCTCTGGCCGATATACAGACAGCAACTGACCAACAATTAAAGCGCAACTTACAATGGTTGCTGTATGGCATGGTGACCTTGCTGGCACTGTTTTCAGTGATTTATTTAATCTTACAACAGCGCAGAGTTGTAGCGCCGTTAAAACGCTTAAATCGTGCTTTTTCTATGTTAAGTGAGTCTAACCAACGTGAACCGCTCCCCGTAACAAGCCAATGTGAGACAGGCCAAATTGCGGCGCATTTTAATCGACTACTGCAACGATTTGAGCAAGAGGATGAGCAGCAAAAACACAATATGACCCAAGTGTCGCACTCATTAAGCGAATTAGTTGCCAGAATAGGCTCATTATCAAATAGCACCCAGCAAACGCAAACCGTGGTGCAGCAAGCACAAGGGCAAACCGCTGATTTAATTGCGCTAGCCGAATTAGTAAACCGGTCGTCTAGCGAGTTAACTGACAGCGCCCAACAGACCATGAATGACATGCTAGCCAGCCAGCAAGAGGCGCAAGGTGTGTTGACGGCAACCGAAAATACCCTGACGACAGTCAACCAATGTAACCGTTCACTAACCCAGCTAAGTACCTCTGTCGCTGATGCCGCTAAAATTGTTGATGTGATTGGTAATATTGCCGATCAAACTAACTTGTTGGCACTCAATGCTGCTATTGAAGCAGCAAGAGCGGGCGAACAAGGCCGTGGATTTGCGGTCGTAGCCGATGAGGTGCGTAACTTATCTCATCGAACTCAGTTATCGCTTAAAGATATTATGGCGATATTGACCCAATTAACGACCTCTAATGCTGCGCTCAGTAGCAGCGTTAATGACATTAGCCAAGCATCTGAACAACAAAAAATACGCGCGCAAAGCTTGTTAACAGTGGCTAAGCAAGTACAGCAACAAGCCAGTACTATGGCAAAGAGTGCCAGCCAAGGCAGTGAACACGCTAACCAACAAGTACATCATCTTGATGAGTTTGTAGCAGCCATGGACAATTTACTCCAGCGGGCAAAGCATGCCTTTGAACAAAGTGAGACCATTGCATTAGAAGTGAGCAACAGTGTCGATAATATCGAACAAAACTTGGGGATTGGTGCGAGTAAGGTTTAAATCTCTAACAGGCTTTTCAAATGTAAAAAGGGTGCCACATTCGGCACCCTTTTGTCATATCATCAAGCTGTTATTAACAGATTATAGTGCAGCCATTACCGCTTCTGCAGTGCTGACTTCAAATGACTTACCTTCTTCAACGTTCAGTAAAGTCACCACGCCATTGTCAATGACCATTGCATAACGTTGTGAACGAATGCCACCAAAACCTGCGGTATCCATTTCTAAGCCTAATGCTTTAGTGAAGCTGGCATCACCATCTGCAAGCATCATCAATTCAGATGCATTTTGCGCTTCGCCCCACGCTTTCATAACGAATGCATCATTTACAGCAACACAAGCGATAAGATCAACACCTTTAGCTTTGAACTCGTCAGCTAATACAACAAAACCAGGCAAATGCGCTTCTGAACACGTTGGGGTAAATGCACCCGGCACGGCAAATAAGACCACTTTTTTACCGGCAAATAATTCAGTTACATCATGGTTAACCATACCGTCTTTAGTCAGTTGGCTTAGGGTAGCTTTTGGTAGAGATTGTCCTTTCGCGATCATAATATTTCCTTAACAGTTAAATAAGAAGGGTTATCTTGGCGCCAATACTTTACGGCAGCCCAAATATAGAATAGATAATACTGATTCACATAGAATCGAGATCAATAGTCCTAACAACATACCTACCGCAATAGCTTCTGGCTTTAACAAAATAACATGCGAATAGTTTTGCCATACTTCAGCCTGAATGTCTGTTTGCGGTGCGAGAAACACTTGCTGGTAAGGACTATAACTATGTTGACGAAAACGAGTTAATGCATCAGTTAGTAGTACATAACGCTGGTAGATAGACTCAATACTCTCACCACCAGCACTGAACACTGGGTCGTTATTCTGTCGATAATGACGGATCAGTTTATTGATATCACCACCAAAAAAACGGTCGGCGTCATGCTGAAACTCACCCAAACTCTGCTTCGCCTCTAACTGATGCGCTTCTAGGCGTTGGCCGTATTGGTCAACAAAGCCGGGAACTTGAATGCCAATCAATACGCCACAAACAAACAGCACTAAACGAAGGTAGTCCATTAAATGTTTTATCATGATGTCATCGGTTACGATAAAAATAAATTCACAAACACCACAATATCACCTCTCAGTTAACTAAGCATCTTGTATAAAGGGATGTTAATTTACAAGGTTAACCTTGGCTGAATAAACTCAATAAATGCCGAGATCCGCCTAGCCACTATTGACGACTTATAATACACAGCATTAATTTGTTCACGTTCTGTTGCGATGATTTTTTCATTCATGAGCATTGGCACTAATCGCCCTGCGGCGAGGTCATTTTTGATCATAAATCCCGATAAACATGCGATACCATTACCCGCTAATACCAGTTGGCGCAGGGTTTCGCCATTGCTGGTGCTGATCGTTGGAGTAATCGCATCGCAGCCCTTTAGTGGCCATTGATTCAGCACTTTAGGTTCGGTAAAACCAAGCAAATCATGATTGGCTAAATCGGCTACCTTTTGCGGTACTCCACGACGTGCTAAATAGTCTGCCGAGGCAACGATATGTAACGCGCTGTGACCTAATGGCCGCGCGTACAAGCTTGAATCTGCTAATTTTCCAATACGAATTGCCACATCGGTGCGTTTTTCTAATAAATCGACATAACCTTCATTAGAGGTCAGCACAAGTTCGATATCTGGATAGGTTGCGCGAAAATTTTGTACTAACGGCACTAACTGATGGAACACAAATGGGCTGGCAGCATCGACGCGCAAACGCCCTTGCGGTAGTTCACCACGGCGAACCAAATCATCCTCAGCTTGCTGCAACTGCAATAAACCGCAACGAACAGACTCAACAAATTGCCGCCCTTCATCGGTTAATTCAATCCGCCGCGTGGTGCGATTTAATATGGTCACCCCAAGTTGTTGCTCAATTTTACTCACTGCACGAGACACCCGCGCAACTTGAATATTGAGTGAGTCTGCCGCAGCAGAAAACCCGCCACTGTCGACCACAGTTAATAAAATATCTAAGTCATCAGATCGCGTCAACATGGCTACCCCATTCATTAACCTCAAGGGTTATCCCGATTGGAGGTTATTAGTATCAATTACTGTTATTTATTACAAAAGTCATTTGCTAAAGATACTGTTTTTGGCAACAAAAATCTAATCAATAATAGCCGCTATTAACAGACAAGCAATTTAACTGATGACTCAAAGAGGACTACAACATGCCGTTAGCTTTACTTGCACTGACGCTTAGCGCCTTTGCCATAGGAACAACAGAATTTGTCATTGTGGGATTGCTACCCACGATGGCGCAAGACCTTAACGTGTCTTTACCCTCCGCCGGGTTACTCGTTAGCTTATATGCTCTTGGTGTTGCGATAGGTGCACCAGTACTAACGGCATTAACAGGAAAATGGAATCGCAAACATGTATTGCTGTCAGTAATGATACTGTTTGTGGCTGGTAACCTACTAGCTTGGCAAGCGCCCGGTTACGAAACCTTAATCGCCGCACGTATTATCACAGGGCTAGCCCACGGAGTGTTTTTCTCTATTGGCTCAACTATTGCCACAGGGTTAGTGCCAAAAGAGAAAGCCGCCAGTGCAATTGCCATTATGTTTACCGGATTAACCGTCGCCTTGGTGACAGGAGTTCCTTTGGGCACTTACATTGGCCAAACCTTTGGCTGGCAAGCTACTTTCTTAACTGTCGCAATCCTTGGGTTTGTGGCCTTGATTGGCAGCAGCTTGCTGGTACCGAGTAATTTAAGCCAGCCACCAGCGGCAAAATTATCATCGCAATTAAAAGTACTGACTCAACCAAGGTTATTACTGGTCTATGCCATTACTACGCTAGGTTATGGCGGCACATTCACGGCCTTTACTTTTTTAGCCCCCATTTTAGAGCAAGTGTCTGGTTTTGAAGCTCAATCTATTGGCCTAATCATGTTGGTATACGGGATATCGGTTGCCATTGGTAATATTTGGGGCGGAAAAATGGCCGATAAAATGGGCCCAATTAAAGCGTTAAGCATTATTTTCAGCGGTCTTGCGACCATATTAGTGGTATTTAACTTTACTGCGGTTAACCCTATTGCTGCTGTGATCACTATTTTAATCTGGGGCGCTTTTGCATTTGGTAATGTACCCGGGCTACAAGTTTACGTGGTGTCACTTGCGCAGAAGTACACCCCCGATGCTGTTGATGTGGCTTCAGGATTAAATATTGCCGCTTTTAATGTTGGAATTGCTCTTGGATCTTGGGGAGGTGGGCTAATTGTTGCTAAGGCAGGACTAATGCATACCCCTTGGGTTGGTGCTGTGATTGTGGTTATAGCGCTAGGATTAACACGTTTCAGTGGCTTTCTGGACAAGAAAACTAACGTTAGCAAGAATGTTCAAATGAGTGTTCAAGCGAATAGTTAAAGGAATAGGAATTAGGAATAGTTAAGCGAGTTGTTTAGCAACGACATCAACGTCGATATTCAATATCACAATTATGCTGATTAGATTGATTAACGCCAATGTGAGCTCGTATCTGCGACCTCGCATTGGTCGTTACTGTGTTCTCATCAGATGCTACAAACCCCAGTCGGCATTAGGTAAATGCTCCACAAACCAGTCAAAAGCGCGACCTTGATGATCTTTATGCCAGGCAAGATACAAACTCTGATTTGGCCTTGGAATTGAACATTTTTTTTCAATTAATTCACCACTGTCAAAGTAGCATTGCACCATATGCTTAGGTAAAAAACCAATCCCGAGCCCTTGCAGTTGGGCAGCTATCTTGGTTTCCATGGTGTTCACTTTAATCACCTGCTTACTTTTAAACAGGCCACTGCTGCGTGTCGGCAAAACTTGTGCGGTATCAGCAACCACCACTGAAGCGTATTCAGTGAGCTTGTCAGCTTCTAACACGCCATCAACAAACGCCAATGGATGATGCGGTGCTACTGCAAATACAAATTCAATTTCACCGATTTTATGGGTTTGAAATACGCCTCGAGGTAACTCGCCAGATGCACCAATGACAATATCGGCACGGCGACTGTGTAATGCATCCCAGCCTCCGCCGACGGCTTCGACATCGATACTAATGTCGACTGAATGATCTAATTGGTTAAATTGCTCAATCAACTGAAACAGTGGCGCTTGAGGAATGACAGTATCGCGCGACAGCCGAATTTCGGTTTCCCAACCTGACTCTAACTGCTGCACTGAATCAATCAACCGATTGGTGGCGAGTAAGATTTGCCGTCCTTGTTCCAGCACAATTTTGCCTGCGGGCGTCAGCTGGGCTTTTTGTTTTGTTCGGTCAAATAATGCCGTGCCCATATCATCTTCAAGTTTTTTGATGGTATAGGTCAATGCTGACGGAACCCGATACAGTGACGCGGCCGCAGCAGCAAAACTGCCTTTACGCTCTATGGCGTCTAGCGCCCGTAATGCATCAATCGTAATGGCATGGTGCATGGCTAACTCCATATTCAATTATTTTGAACTATGAGCTCAGTTTATTCCGATTTTTTATTCAATCAAGTCTCAATATACTCATTATCAATCGGTGAGACCTACTCACAACAGTATTTATATTATGTTTAAATTTATTGAGGATAACTATCATGAAAGCACTAATCAAAAATATCACTCGCTCTACCGCTGGTTTCAGTACCTTGGCATTACGTGTACCAGTTGGGATTATTTTTATGGCTCACGGTGCACAAAAATTGTTTGGTTGGTTTGGCGGTTATGGTTTAGAAGGCACAGGACAATGGATGGCATCGATAGGCATGGAACCTGGCGTATTAATGGCGTTTATGGCTGGCAGTGCAGAGCTTTTCGGTGGCTTGTTCATTCTATTAGGCTTACTGACTCGTCCAGCTGCGGTGGTGTTAGCGTTCACTATGGTCATCGCCATTGCTAGCGTACACATCAGTAACGGTTTATTTATGGCAAATAACGGTTATGAATTTGCGTTAGCACTGTTGGCTATCACAGTGTCACTGGCAATATCGGGTTCAGGCAGAGTTGGGATAGATAACGTCATTGCCGCGAAATTAGCTAAGTAAGCCGAGCTTATATTCTGTATTTAGATCACGCTTTAGGAGCACATTATGATTACATTACGACTTGCAAGTGAACGCGGTAAAGCTAATTTTGGCTGGTTAGACAGTAAGCACAGCTTTTCATTTGGTAGCTATTACGATCCAGAGCACATGGGCTTTTCAGCGCTACGCGTCATCAATGATGACAGCGTCACTCCAGGTGCAGGATTTGCTACTCACGGTCACCGTGACATGGAAATTATCAGCTACGTACTTGAAGGCTCTATCGCCCATAAAGACAGCGAAGGCAATGTTGAAGTATTACCCGCTGGGGAATTTCAATTGATGTCAGCCGGTAGCGGTATTAGTCACAGTGAATACAATGCATCAAAAACTGAATCACTGAAGTTTTTGCAAATTTGGATCCAGCCAAATACCTTAGGTAACACGCCTGGATACCAACAAAAAAACTTTGGTCAAGCAGTAGGACTAACGACGATAGCTACGCCAACGGGTGACAAAGGTACCTTGCAAATCAAGCAAAATGCGACATTGTCACAACTGATTCTGGCACCTAACTCCGAAATAACCTATCAGGTGACTGTTGGACGCAAAGTATACGTGCATCAGGTGGCTGGACAGCTGAGTATTGATGAGCAAAATCTGAGTGCTGGAGACGGTGCTAAACTTACCGACATCACCACAGTGACCTTAGTTAATCCAGCGGACACTCAGTCAACAGCACTGATTTTTGATTTGCCCTAGATCAGCCTAGTTAATGATTAAGCCTGTGATAGTGTTGTTCACAGGTTTAATCAATTTATATCAATTCATTATCCATTGGTAGCTGTGATATTTTTAGCCATTGTTGGCAGCGAACAAGGTGATACTCTTAACTGACTAGCGGTCCATAAACACACTGCTGTTATCAGTATCATGCCGACTTGGATGCCGATGACTCCATGATAACCACCTTGCCATAATGCTAATATTTGCTCAGAAAACAACAACCAATCTGCCACAACAGTGATGACTAATATGCCACTGGTGAGTAACAGCAACTGACTGATATGACGCTTAATATCACTCACTTTTAGACTGTACAACATGACGGCCAACAGTGACGTTACAAAACAACCCACCAGCCATTCCCCTCGCCCTATTAAGGCTGTGGGTAATAGTCGTTCACACAAAAAACCAACTGCTGTCGCCACAATAATGCCACCACAGCCGCCAATCGTCATGGCAGTTACGATAGCAATACTGCGAGGAGAAGACTGGCGCTGAGCACTGCGTTTGTTAATCCATAGCATATTGCCTGTCACAATCATGGCACTGATAGCTAGCGCCAAAATAAAGTACAAAATACGGATATCTAAGCCTGCAAAGTTACTAAAATGCAATGTCACTAATACATCTCTACCTTGACGGAACACATTGTAATTATCTGCATTAACCTTATCCATCACAGTGCCGTCCTGAACCCGATAGGTCACTTCATCTCGTTGGGCGAAATTAACCGTGTCGGTTCCACGCACTTGTACCAGAGCATTATCGGCGCCGTAATGGTGGAAAATAATATTCCGTAATTCAAAATTCGCTTGCTGTGTAGTGTGTTCAATTAAGGTAAACGCATTGCTCATATCCAGTGGCATTTCACTGCGAGGTTCGCTGCTACGGTTAAAACCGGCATCATTAAACAAAGCTTGTCGATCGCCCTGATAAATAAACACCACAAAAGCCAGCTGAAACACTATGGCCAAGTTAAGGATCAAGCCACTCAACGCATACATCAAAGTAAAAGGTAGTGTCATCACCCCAACAACAGTATGAAGATCAAGTAATTTATCCCGGCGTTGTTTATCGACACGATACAAAAAGAAATGTTTCAGTAATTTACGCGCATGGATAAAAATACCCGAGACTAACGCAAATAGAAAAATCAGCGTCACCACACCAATTAAATAACTGCCGCCAGGCAGATCAAGGTTGTAATGCAGGCGGTAAATAAATTGTGATAAATAAAAGTCATCCTTATCAGCCACAGTTTCACCGCTTTTAGGATCAACCAGTATCGCCATTGACTGAGATGCAGATTGTGGATCGTCTCTTACTTTGTCAAAGTAAAAAATATAATAAGGTACTAGCTGGGTCGGCATATTAATCCGAAAACGGCCAGTTTGATCCATTGGGTATTCAGCCCTTTTTTGCTCGACAAGTTTTGCTAAAGGAATATCAACTTGAGTAGGATCAATTGGATGATGCGGGGTGACGGCCCATTGAGTGATCTCATCGTGAAATAAGGTTACGGCTCCAGCCCAAAAAACCAAAAATAATAACGGTGAAATAATTAGTCCAAGCCAGCTATGGGCTTCGATAAGATTTTTAATGACCTTGTGCTTAACGGGATAATCAGACTTCATTGAGGTATTCATGACTTAAGTTTGAGAAAAAAATAACAACGCATTGATAAGGCTACTGGCCATAAGCCATTTTACACATACGACACTGGCCGCCTTTGCACTATTGCGGCTATAACAAAATGTCATCACCCCAACCCACATACAAAAACCCAGCATTAGCCCCACAAATAGTTTTACATCAACAGCAGCCGGCAATATCCGAAAGACGATGAGCATTAAACTGATGGCCAGTACTAATCCCCATAAAAATGCAGCAACAGATTTAGGCCACATGGTTATTTAACCCCAATAAGGAGGATACTGACAAACAATGCAAAGCCTAGCGAACTGACCCAGATGCTTCGACCTTTATAGTGCGAGGCCACCAGCACCAGCAATATCCACATGGTCATCATGCAAATCAGCACCACTAAACTGGCAACTAATACACTGTATGTATGACTAAATCCCCACACAGAAAATAACACCGCTAAACAGCACAAGCTCCAAGCTAATAATTTAGGGAAAGGCAAACTAATGAGCTGCTGTTTGTCAGATGCCAAATAGGCAAACAAACAACCAAGCCATAAAGAAGATACACTGACAAGTTCCATTTGATACAATCCCAAGCCGATTAACGCAAATGATAATGATTTGCATTAATTATCCTAAATGTACTCGATTATTACAAGTAGAATGTCAATCAGGCTTAACAATAACTCTGGATCGGCAATCTAAAAGCGCTTTATCCACTTAGCGATACCACTGCCACAATGGTATCTCCAGGTGAAAGGCAGAGTTGCTAAGAGAATTACCGCCTTGAAACAAGCCACCTTAGAGGTAATCACATGGTTACTACCTTATATAATCATGGAACAAGTCAGTCATAGGCAAATGAAGGCCGCTTAATATATAAAGGAGTCAGTCAGAAAATAGCGTTTTTTAAAACCGTACGTCCACTCGCTCATCAATCTTGTTGTACCGGTCACATTTGTAATAGAACGCTATGATTAACGCAACATAGAGTAAACCTAAAAAACGGTTAACTAACATAAAATTAACTATAATGTTTTTTTTACCGTACTCAATGTTACTTGTCAGCACAGTGCTGTATTATTTTATTCTAATACAATACAAGATCCGTCATTATCAATGCTGGACAAAGGGCTATCCCTTGCTTAGGATTAATATTTGACCAATCACAATAATAATACAAAGTCGAACAGGGAATGTTAAATAAGATTTTCCCTTCTCTAATATCATTTTTTATTTAAAATAAGGCAATGTTATATGCTAAAGCGCATCGTTTACGGCGTATGTGGCGCAGCTATTGTTGGATTAGGTATATTCAGTATATATGCTTGGCACCCAGCAATTGATCCCGTCGAACCTACTCAAACAGATTACTCTCCACACGTTATCGAACAAGGTAAAGTCTTAGCCGCAGCAGGCTATTGCAGTACTTGTCATACACCACCGGGTGGCACCGCCTATGCTGGTAACTATGAAATGCATACTGACTTTGGCACCATTTATTCAAGTAACATCACTCCTGATGTCGAAACAGGCATTGGTAGCTGGTCGCAAGCCGCTTTCGCTCGTGCCATGCGCACTGGTGTGAGCCGCGATGGACATCATTTATTGCCTGCGTTCCCTTATGAACACTTTAATAAAATGACCGACGATGACATAAACGCGATTTACGCTTACATCATGACGTCAGTTCCGGCAGTTAACCAAGCCAAAAAAGACAACGGTATTCCGTTTCCACTCAACATCCGCTGGTTTCAAGCGGGTTGGAAACTGCTGTTTGCTGACACCCAACCTTTTGAGATCAACAGCCAGCAATCTGCAGAATGGAACCGTGGGGCTTACTTAGCTGAAGGTATTGCTCACTGTGGTGCATGTCATACACCACGTAATGCGTTGGGCGGCGAAAAATATGCACAAATGTACCAAGGGGCTGCCATTGATGGTTGGATAGCACCATCATTAACATCAACGAGTACTTCACCTCTGCCATGGCACGCGCAAGACTTTTACGAATACCTTACTACTGGTAACTCGCCTTACCATGGTAGTGCGGCAGGTCCAATGGCGCCGGTTATGCACAAAGGTCTGTCAGCTCTACCTGACAGTGACATAGAAGCCATTAGTGGATACTTTGCTGAGATTGCCGGTACCAATAATACCGACGAGCCTGACTCAAGTAGCACCTTACAGGCAGCAATAGCGGCACAAGATCAACAACCAGATCAGCGGATTGATCAAGGTGCACGTTTATATGCGACGGCTTGCCAAGCATGCCACTACAACAGCGACCAATTAGTGAAAGGGCGACCATTGATTACTATTGGCTCAGCAACACATCTTAATGATCCAAGCAACCTGATTAACGTAATACTGGATGGCGTACGCAGCGACCAAGGGATTAGCGGCGTTGTAATGCCAGGATTCCGCGATGCACTTAACGATGATGATATTACCGCTATAGCAGCCTATTTGCGTCAAGCAGCTGGGGAAAACACCTGGCCGAAACTACAACAAAAAGTGGGCGAGATCCGCAATCAACCCCGATTTGAGCACTAATTCACTGGAGAAGTGACAATGGCAAAATTTATTTTAAACGGCAAACCGATGACTGCCGACGTAGAGAGTGATACTCCTCTACTGTGGGTTATTCGTGATGAACTGGACATGACAGGCACTAAATTTGGCTGTGGTATTGGTACCTGTGGTGCCTGTACCGTCCATGTTGGCGGCCGAGCTACACGTTCGTGTATAACCCCGATATCGTCAGTTGAAGGAGCTGAAATCACCACGATTGAAGGGCTTTCTGAAAAGGGCGATCATCCATTGCAAATTTCTTGGCAAAAACTGCAAGTACCACAGTGTGGTTACTGCCAGTCGGGCCAAATTATGCAAGCTGCAGCACTACTAAAAGACATTCCAGAGCCTTCAGACAAAGACATTGACGCTGTGATGGGCGGAAACTTATGTCGTTGTATGACCTACGTTCGTATTCGTAGCGCCATTCATGAAGCAGCAAACGCAATCAAGGAGAGCAACGATGAGCAGACTGCCTAAACGTGGATCGGCTGGGATAACCCGCCGCGGTTTTTTAATTGCCATGACAGCGGTAGGTGTCAGCTTTGGTTTTCCTCGCCATTTAATGGCGGCAATGGATCCGGCTAGCCCTGACGGTAAAGTATTACCAAGTGAAGGCGACATTTACGAACCGTCTTTATGGTACTCAATCGATACCGCCGGCAAAATTAAAGTCAACATTATGCGCTCAGAAATGGGCCAACATGTCGGTACTGCTATTGCTCGTATTCTTGCTGATGAACTAGAAGCTTCATGGGATGATATTGAAATTATCCATGTCGACAGTGATCCACGCTGGGGTTACATGGTTACGGGTGGCAGCTGGTCTATTTCGCAAAGTTGGCCTGTATACCGTCAAGCAGGTGCTGCTGGTCGTACAGCGTTAATTGAAGCTGCGGCTAAAAAATGGGGCATCGCTGCAAAAGACTGTAAAGCCAGTAACGGTAAAATTATCTCAACTAAAGGCGAGCTATCTTACGGTGAATTAGTCACTATGGGCTTAACACGTCAGTTTACTGAAGAAGAACTGAAAACCCTGCCGCTGAAACCTAATGCCGATCTTAAACTTGTTGGTCAACAGGTAACGTCTCTTGATATCGCCAACAAGACCAATGGTAAAACCATATTTGGTATCGATGCGAAAGTTGATGGCATGGTGTACGCCAACCCTATTCTGCCTCCTACACGTTATGGCTCTAAAGTCGTTAAGTTTGATGACTCTGCAGCAAAAGCAGTAAAGGGTTACCAACAAACTATCGTACTAGATGATGCCAGTGGCAGTGTGCCAGGATGGTTAATGGTTATCGCCAGCAGCTTCAATGCGGCCCAAAAAGCCTCAAAGCTGGTAAAGGTTACATGGGATGCGGGTAAAACGGCCAACGTGTCTGAAGCAGACATCATTGCTCATGGTCAAAAATTACTTGGCGATCAAACCAAAGGCAGTATTTTAGACACGGGCAATGCTGACACTGAGCCAGCATTTGCCAGTGCCAAAAGCACCATTGCAGAAGAATACATCACCAGCACGGTATTACATGCGCAAATGGAACCGCTTAACGCCTTGGTATTTAAAAACCAAGACGGTATATGGGAAGTGCATTCAGGTTGTCAGTGGCAATCACTTACCCTCCCCGTATTAGCAACAGCATTAGGTGAAGAAGAAGCTAACATTGTTATTCGTAGCTACATGTTAGGCGGCGGCTTTGGCCGCAGACTTAACGGCGACTACACCATTCCAGCGGCATTGACCTCTAAAGCATTAGGCGGTAAACCGGTTAAAATGGTGATGATGCGTCCACAAGACATGTTATTTGATAGCGCACGTTCTGCATCAGTTCAACAGCTAAAAATGGCATTTGATGACAAAAAAGCGGTTACCGCAATGGAACATCACGCCACAGCAGGTTGGCCAACTCAAGTATTAGCCCCAGGATTTATGCCTAAAGGCACCAATGGTGAACCGTATGATCCGTTCTCGATTGCCGGCGCAGACCATTGGTACACTGTTGGAGCTCAAAAAGTACGTGCGGTATCCAATGATCTTGCGATTGCGACCTTCAGACCAGGTTGGTTACGTTCAGTTGGACCAGGTTGGACAGGTTGGGCTGTTGAAAGCTTTATGGATGAAGCGGCACATCACGCGGGTAAAGATCCATTGCAGTTCCGCCTAGACATGCTTATTGCCGAAGGCCGAAATGCTGGTAGCACACCCGTTGCTGAAGGTGGCGCGGCTCGCCAAGCCGTAGTACTTAAGAAAGCTGCTGAGATGATTGGTTGGGGTACTCCACAAGCCAAAGATACAGCGCTTGGAATTGCATCAACCTTTGGCCAAGAGCGTGACATGCCAACATGGGTATCGTGTGCAGTACAAGTTCATGTCGACAAAAGCAACGGTATTGTCAATGTTCAGAAACTGTATATCGCTATCGATGCTGGTATTATTGTTGATCCTAATGGTGCTGAAGCGCAGTGTCAGGGCGCGGCATTATGGGGATTATCGATGGCCTTGTATGAAGGTACTGAACTGCTTAATGGTCAGTATAAAGACTCAAACTTCGATACTTATACCCCGCTGCGTTTAGGTCAAACTCCAGACGTTAAAATCGAGTTTATCCCGAGCAAAATGCCACCCTCTGGATTAGGTGAACCGGCGGTAACTCCTGTTGCGCCAGCGATTGCCAATGCAATCTACCAAGCAGTTGGTGTGCGTTTACGTAAAATTCCGATGAAGCCTAGCGACGTGAAAAGCGCGTTAACTAAAGCATAATTTATCTGCACTAATAGCCCAGTCTTTATCATAATGACTGGGCTTTTTTATACCCACTTAACCTCATCATTGCCATTGCTTGAATAGACAGTGAAGCCAATTTCAGTATAGAACTGATTAAAAAATACCTTGAAACGCTTGAAAAACGAGGAAACTAATCGGATTACCTGCACAATTTCATGCTGCATACATGGCTAATTTGACGTTATTTAGACACAAAAAAACCGCACTATTTACTAATGCGGTTTTTTAGATAATGTAAGTAACAATGGCTAAACCTTAGTCTCCTGCCATTTTTTGCAAAAACTCAAGTCGCTGCATTTCTTGCTCATCGGGTTGCCATGGCTCATCAGATAACGACTCAACGGCAAAGTCACCTAGCTCATAGGCAGGTTCCTCACTATGGCCGTACTGAGTTAATTCACCGGGCACAGCTGGACGACGCTCCAATACAAATGTGCTTAGAACATAAGGGCCTTTATATTGTGCTAACACTTCTTTATAGGCTTTAAGATCCAACACCACTGAACCTTGTGTCAGCTTGTCTGAGCCAGTTAGCAAGGCAATCGGCTGCTTATCTGCTGTATATAAATTGGCACGTAAACGATAATAGCCCGCTAGCTCGACATCCACTTTAACCGGGATTAACATATCACTGCCTTCAGCACGAATATCCCCGACTCCAGTTATGGTTGCAGTAGGATGACTATATTCTATACCGGTTTTTAGCGTTTGCTTTTTGCCCTTAGCACTAAAGGTTACACTGATCTCTATTGGGCCATCCCAATCCTCTTCGGCATCGAGAGTTATCGCCCATTCTCCATCACTCCCTAGCATGGTTTTAGCCACTAATACCTCTGTTCCACCAGCAAGCTCGCTGCGTAACGATACACTTGCACCATTAACCGCTAAGCCCTTTACTTCAAGCTTTACCACCACAGGTTCTGGAAAACTAAAGCGGTATTGTGGTAACACGATACTGGCGCTGGCGCCATCTTGTAGTAAAACCGCTTGTGGGATATAAGCATTAGGGTTAAGCAAGGTACTGTCATTAGCTGACAGTGGTATCGAATAAGCGGGCAAAGTTAGGTCACTAGCATAAGCCTGAGCCATAAGCTGAAAGCTGTCGCTGATCGATTGAGGCAGCTTTTCAACTACGGTTATCTGCTTTGGCTTCATCGAGGGCACCTTGGACTGAACAGACACAAGATCAACCGGCGCTACAGCAACCGCCAGAGACGGCTTAAGTGTCGGCTCTGCGGTATAGCGGTATATCCCATACCCTACCGCTACAACAAGTAGGGTAATGGTTATAGCGAGTTTTTTATATTTCATATACGCTTAGTTAGCTGCTTGATATACCAGTGCTGACATACTGGTTTTATTCGAATTACTCACCAATCTATAACGCGAACTAAATATCCACCAGCCACGTTTTTCATCATAGGTGCTGAATTGTAAGTTATCGCCATTGAGATAATTGGCACGACTATTAGCAGAAGTCACTTCATCTTTAGCGCTATTTAAAATAGTATCGCCATGGCTATACCCTTTACTCATTAACATAGGATAGTGATAAGGCATAAATCCACTTGGGCCATTTGTTGAAGTGAGCTTGCCATCAAATGCCACGCTGCGTGAGCAACTGTTGTAACTGCCAACTGATGCAGCACCGCAACTCGAGTGACTGGCAACAACACCATCATCTTCGCCGGGTAAAAATGCCCCCGTAACACCGAGAAAGTCAGAACCTGCACCAGCAAAACGCAAACGTGGAACTCGACTGTCAGGAAACGCGGCCAATTGACGTGCAGTATTTACACGTAAGTCATTCAATACCCCAATATTGGATGACGACGGCAGCTCACCTAACCATAGTGATACTGCCAGTTTTAATGTGCTATCCAGTAAACCTGAGCCACTGGCAACATTCGCGGCTAAATCTGCCAGCTCAACACCACCGCCGGCACCAGAAAAATCAAATGTGGCGACAATATTAAGCGGTTTTAAACCGGCATTTTGTAACCATAACGCTTGATTATCAATAATATAGCGCATCACTAAATCACCAGTAGAATGGGTGACAAATACACAACCACTGTCACATGTCCCTGAACGCGATAATTGCTGTAGTTTAGGCCATACATATTGACTGGTAATTTTATTGGCAATGCGCTCTTGCGAGGGCCAATCAATACGTTCGTCTGCGCGATCACGCCAATACTGTGCCCAATATTGGCCACCATTTTCGCTTACCTTCTCCCCAGTCGGTTTGCTTTGTAAGTTATCGGGTTGAAAACCGTGCACTAACACCACAGGGTATCCCCCCACAGATGCTTGTGCTGCACCAGTTAATAAACCCGCTAATAATAAAAATAGAGATTTTTTCATCGCAATATCCTTATATTTTCCGCTACATCAGCCTGTGCCGTGTGCGTGTTTTTTTATATTTTTGTTACCGAATTGATGCATTTCACTCCAGCACCAACATCAACATAGAGCAGAAATAAAACAATGCAACTCTTAAAAATCAAGATTTTTACACCAAAAACACCCGAGTGTTTGAATCAAAACAATCGATAAGTGGTCGATATCGAGAGCAGATCTTACCAATAGGCGATAACAAGAATTTAACAATGGCAGTAAGCACTAACACATATGTTTTAAGCTTTTACTCCAATATTAGATAAAAACTTAGTTCACCTGTTTGAGATGCTCAAGAATCGAAGTATGTGCAAAAAATTTGCTGATATTTACGCTGACTCAGATCAAAACATAATAGATAAGCTACACTATTATCCCAAATGCTGGTTATCTATAAGCAGTGTTAGACATAAAAAAGCCCTATAGACTTGCATCCATAGGGCTTTACAGACTGTCTGCCAAAGACAAACCGCCAGATTATTTTGCTCACTTCATCTTATGAGATTGGTTACGCTTTTTTAGCCGCAATGGCGGCTTGCACTTGATTAATGGCGGTGCCGCCTAATACATCACGCTTTTCTAAACACGCTTCAATCGTAAGGTTTGGATACACATCATCGCTAATCACTTTTGCAAATTGTTGCAACTCAGCCACGCTTAAGTCTTCAATCGGCTTTTGCTCACCAATGGCAAATACCACCACCTCACCGACGACATGATGCGCTTCACGAAATGGCATGCCTTTAGCTACAAGGTAGTCGGCTAGTTCAGTGGCATTAGCGTAACCTTGCTGCGCCGCGACCAAAGCTTGCGGGCGGTTAACGGTTAAGCCCGACAACACTAATGCAGCCATGTCTAAGCAAATAGCCCAGCTGTCGACCACATCAAACAAGCCTTCTTTGTCTTCTTGCATGTCTTTGTTGTAAGCCAAAGGTAAGGCTTTCATGGTAGTGAGAATCCCCACTAAACTGCCATAAACACGGCCGGTTTTACCACGAATAAGCTCTAATGCATCTGGGTTTTTCTTTTGTGGCATTAATGATGAGCCAGAGGTAACTTGATCGCTTAACGAGATAAAATTAGCTTCACCAGAATTGAAGAAAATTAAGTCTTCGGCCATCCGGCTTAAATGCATCATGCTGATAGACGCTGTGCTACATAATTCAACCACGTGATCGCGATCTGACACACTGTCTAAACTGTTTAATGTCGGGCGGGCAAAGTTCAATGCTGCTGCGAGTGCGTGACGGTCAATAGGATACGCGGTACCAGCAAGTGCGCCTGAACCTAATGGACATGAATCGGCACGCCCCAATGCATCTTGCAGACGGCTAATATCACGCTCGAACATTTCGACATAGGCCAACGCCCAGTGGCCAAAAGTGACCGGTTGTGCGCGCTGTAAATGGGTATAACCAGGCATTACTGCATCGACTTCACGCTCTGCAAGGGCAATTAATTCTGCGTGTAATGTGCCTAAACGCGCTAGCAGCGCTGCACCTTCTTTTTTACACCACAGTTTTAAATCGGTAGCGACTTGATCATTACGTGAACGGCCTGTATGGAGTTTTTTACCTAAATCACCGACTTTAGCAATCAGCTTTTGTTCAACAAAACTGTGAATATCTTCTGCGCCATTGCTGATGATAGCTTGGGGATCATTACCCACTTCCACCAGCAATTCATTGAGGGCCGCTTTTAAATCAGTACATTCTTGAGCAGTAATAATGCCTACGCTGGCAATAGCATCAGCCCATGCGATTGATCCAACAACGTCTTGTTCAAATAAGCGATAATCAACCGGCAGTGAGTCATTAAATAACTTGAAAAGTGCACTGGTTTCACCTTGAAATCTTCCGCCCCATAACGCCATGTCGGTATCCTCTGTATTAAAAACTGTGTTAAGAACTGGGTGTTCAATAATATAGCTGTAAATCATATTCTCTTTCTTGTAATGACTCTGCCATTAGCCCAAAAGTCATTATAAGAAAGGCGCTTTGCAGCGCCTTTATATGGTTGCCGTATTGGTTATTTAGTATTGAGCGCGCGAATACGGCTAGCTAAAGAATACAAACGGATAAAGCCTTCAGCGTGTTTTTGATCGTATACGTCATCTTCACCAAAGGTAGCGAAAGCTTCTGAATACAAGCTGTTAGGTGAACGCTTTTTAACTGCTGTTGCTTGGCCTTTATACAGCTTAATCACTACATCACCGTTAACTGACTCCGCTAATGATTCAGATGCTGCGATAAGTGACTTACATAAAGGCGTAAACCAACGACCGTCGTACACTAGGTGCGACATTTGGGCTGCAATCTGCTCGCGCCAGGTACGGCTGGTTTTATCTAATACCAATTCTTCAATGGCACGCAAACCAGCAAACATCACTGTGCCACCAGGGGTTTCATAACAACCACGTGACTTCATGCCCACTAAACGGTTTTCAGTAATGTCGATACGACCAACACCGTGCTTAGCAGCAATATCATTTAACGTCATTAATGCTGCATATGGTGATAATGCCTCGTCATTGACATGGGTAACACGACCATTTTTAATCGCTAACGACACATATTCTGCTTCATTTGGTGCATCTTCTGGCGCGACTGTTAGCGTCCATACACCTTTTGATGGCTCGTTCCACGGATCTTCTAACTCACCGCCTTCATGTGAAATATGCCATGCGTTGGCATCACGGCTATAAATTTTAGTAGCTGAGGCGCTGGTTTTAATGCCGCGCTCAGCAAGGTAAGCCAACAAGTCTTCACGGCTACGCATTTCCCACTCACGCCATGGCGCGATGACTTTTAAGTCTGGGGCTAATGCGGCAAAACAACCTTCAAAACGCACTTGGTCGTTACCTTTACCTGTGCAGCCGTGACATACCGCATCGGCGCCGACTTTACGGGCCACTTCAACTTGCGCTTTAGCAATAATCGGCCGCGCCATCGAAGTACCTAATAAATAAGTGCCTTCGTAAATAGCGCCCGTGGCGATAGTTGGGTAAATATAATCGGCAACAAACTCTTCTTTTAGATCAACAATATGGCACTCAGAAGCACCAGAGGCTAATGCCTTTTCGGTTAAGCCAACGAGCTCTTCTTCGCCTTGGCCTACATCGGCACAGAATGCGATGATTTCGCAGTTATCATAGGTTTCTTTTAACCACGGGATAATGGCTGAAGTATCTAAACCACCTGAATATGCCAATACCACTTTTTTAACGCCGGTTTTTTTCACTGCACTAGACATGTTTAATTCCTAGAATCGATTACGTATATGTTCAATTTAAATAACGCCAGAGGCATTATTGTCTTAATCTTTTGAATAACTTAAATAAGGTGCCTAACTTAATAAGGTCACTAATACTGCATTTTGCGCATGCATGCGATTTTCTGCTTGATGTAAAATCAACGAGCCTTGACCATCCATTACCTCGTCGGTTACTTCTACGCCACGATGTGCTGGTAAGCAATGCATAAAGAATTTAGCACCAGCTTGAGCCATTAGCTCGCTGTTAACTTGGTACGGTGCAAAACGGGCTTTTATGTCAGCAAGCGGAGTGTCATCGCCCATAGAAATCCACGTATCGGTATAAACAGCATCATGACCTTCTATAGCATTAATGTCAGCACTCAACGTTAACTTACCACCATTTTTTTGCGCTAACGCTTGTGCTTCGGTGACCACTAATGCATCAGGGAATGCACCTTCAGGGCAAATCACTGTCATGGTCATACCTAAAATCGCCGCACCATAAATGAGTGAGTGGGTGACGTTATTACCATCACCAACATAAGCTAATTTTGCTTGGCTTACATCATCAAACTGCTCGGATAAGGTTAAAAAATCGGCCAGAGCCTGGCAAGGATGATATAAGTCAGACAATGCATTAATCACTGGTACTGTGCCATGCAGCGCGAGCTGTTCGATAGTCGTATGCGAGTAAGTTCTCGCGACAATGGCATCAGCCCAACATGAAATATTAGTTGCAAAGTCTGCCACGGTTTCACGTTGGCCTAAGGCGCCATTTTGTTGGTCTAAGTATAAGCAGTGACCACCTAATTTATTAATGCCAATGTCAAAGCTGACTCGGGTGCGCAGTGATGGCTTTTCAAATAACATCACCACACTTTTTCCATCTAAGGCACGACGGTACTCAGCTGGGTTGTGCTTAATTTTTTTAGCCAATTCAATGATGGCTAATAGCTGAGATTGAGTTAACTCTTTTATCGACAATAGGTGCTGCATATACGACTACTCCATTAAGGTTGTATTTGAGTCCCGACGGACCCACCTTTGACTAAGGTTTTTAATTGTTCCGCGTCGCGCCACGAAGCCACTTGCACAGGTTTCCCCATCCACTGAGCAACTTCTAGTGCCGCTTCCACTTTCACTTTCATGCCTTTTTCAATCACCCCTTGGGCGACTAAGTGTTCAATTTCGCTTTTATTTAAACTATGAATTAATTGCCCTTTACCGTCTAATACACCCGATACATCTGACAATAGCACTAGGGTGCCATTTACTAATTTAGCAAGTGCCGTTGCGGCTTGGTCAGCATTCACATTTAACATCTCGCCTTGGCTAGAAATGGCAATAGAACTGCAAATTGGCATCCAACCTTGGCTTAAAATAAAGTTTAAATAGGTAGCATCTTTTGGCTCAACTTCGCCCACCAGCCCTAAACGTTCATCTTTAATTTTAGCCGTAACGACATTGCCGTCTCCTAGGCTCATGCCGATACTGACAATGCCAGCTTTAGCGGCTGCGGCTTGTAGAATTTTATTCGACGAGCCAGCGAGTGCACCTACCACGATTGCAATTTGATCGGCAGGCGTAACGCGTAAACCGTCTAATTTAATAGTTTCTTTACCATTTGCAGTCAGTTGCTCATCAACTAAACACCCACCACCGTGTACCAATATCACTTGTTGACCCGCGGCAATCATTTCAGCAGCGGCATCCATTAAGCGCGCCATACCCATTTCGCATTGCAGTAAAGCACCACCGACTTTAAGCACTAACACTGATTTTGTAGTCATTATTATTATTCCTTAATCCGCTTACACATCGAAATGGATTTTAATACACTGAAGCCCTTGGCTGGCAGCGCCTTTCATTAAATTATCAATCGCACTGGCGACCACTAAATAACCACTTTTAGCATCATATTTCCAACCTAAATGACAATTGGCTGTATTGACTACATCATCGACTTTAGGAAACTGGTTGTGCTTAACCGTTACGATTGGGGCATTATCGTAGACGCTGTAAGCCTTGACCACATCCGCTTCGGTAGTGCCCGGCTTTAGCTGTACGGTTATCGTCGCTAAAATGCCGCGCTTAAAGTTACCCAAATGCGGCGTGAAGATCACTTCTTGACCCAAGTGTGTGGCAATTTCAGGCTGATGTCTGTGGCCTAACACACCGTATGGCGTTAAGCTGACTTCACAAAAATTAGTATGCAGTTGCGCTTTACGTCCCGCTCCCGTGACACCACTAACCGCATTAATCACTGGGTACATTTCAGTTAAAAATGGTTTAAGCGGTTTTAGTGCAGTAAGTGATGCCGTAGGATAACAACCGGGTACCGCAATCATTCTGGTTTGTTTAATTTGTTCGCTATTCCACTCGGCTAAGCCATACACTGCCTGAGCTAACACATCAGGATGAGTATGCTCAAAGCCATACCATTTAGGGTACTGCGCCACATCAGCAAAACGATAAGCACCACTTAAATCGAATACAGCCAAACCCTGCTGGTAAAACCATGCCGCAAGCTCTAGGCTCACTGAATGCTCAGTCGCTAATACTACTGCATCAGCTTCGGCTACAATTCGTTTTTTAGCATCATCAGATAATGGCGATAGTGTATAAGCCATGTGGCTATATACCGGGTATAAATCAGCTAATTTACGACCTTTATCTAAACTATTTTCTGATACATACAAACCTTGAACGCTTAGATTAGTGTCTGCATTAATTAACGAGGTGATTTGTGCACCTGTGTAGCCACTGGCGCCAATAATTGCGATGCTTTTCATAAGTTTGGTTTCTTTTTGATAATGAGAGAAAGTGTCAGCATAGCCTATTTAGACGGGAGCCGCCTAATTTAGAACTATCGTCGCAGGAAGTTAGCGATGATTATTGATATAGTGGATTTAGCAGCGAGAATGCACATATTTATTTTCATTTCTAATGTTCAATTTATGGTGTCGGTTAATGCTGTTTGCTAGACTACCACACAACATTAATTATGCAATATATGTGAATAAGTATTTTACATATTATTTTTAGGATAACCCATGAGCACACTCCCAAATCTAAAAAGTTGTTTTACACAGCTGATTGCAGCGCCATCAGTCAGTGCACTCGAAGCTGAACATGATATGAGTAACCATGCAGTTATCAACTTGTTGCAAAACTGGTTTAGCGAGCTTGGTTTTGAATGTGAAACCCCTACAGTAGAAGATTCGCGTAATAAGCAAAATCTTATTGCCCGAATAGGTTCAGGTAGCGGCGGACTATTATTAGCAGGCCATACCGATACCGTGCCATTTGATGAAGGCCGCTGGAGCCAAAGCCCATTTGAGATGGTTGAAAAAAATAATCGTTGGTACGGCTTAGGTACTTGCGACATGAAAGGCTTTTTTGCGCTAGTACTTGAAGCATTAAAAGACATGCCACTCGATCAATTTAAGCGACCTTTAACTATTTTTGCCAGCGCTGACGAAGAAACCACTATGAGTGGCGCCAAGGCATTTGCTGACTCTGCTGTTATCGCGCCAGATTATGCGGTTATCGGTGAGCCCACCAGCTTGAAACCTGTCTACATGCATAAGGGGCATTTAGCCCAAGGGATCCGCGTCATTGGTCGCAGTGGCCATTCATCTGATCCAGCACGCGGCCTCAATGCCATTGAAGTGATGCACAAAGTCATTGGCAAACTAATGCTACTCAAACAGCATTTAAGTGAAAATTACCGCGAAGATGCGTTTACCGTGCCTTATCCTACGATGAACTTTGGCCATATTCATGGTGGTGATGCGGCTAACCGCATTTGTGGTTGCTGCGACTTGCATTTAGATATTCGCCCATTACCGGGTATGGAGCTAGCTGATCTGGAATTAATGGTATTAAACTACTTATCTGACATCAGTAAAGAGTATCCTGGCAGTATTAGCGTCAGTACTTTGTATCCAGGGGCTGAATCATTTGCAGGAAAAGCAGATAACCCGTGGACCAAATTAGTGGCACAATTATCAGGTAATGAAGCTGAAGTGGTCAACTATTCTACTGAGGCACCATACATCAATAAACTCGGTTGCCAAACCTTAGTATTGGGCCCAGGAAGTATTAACCAAGCCCACCAGCCAGACGAATTTATTGGCTTAGAATACCTCACACCTACGGTTGAATTGATCAAAAAAATGATTTATCACGCTTGTATCAAATAATCGGCGCAGTTAGGTTTTTTAACGATATAAATGTAACATTTTTACGAAATAAAATTACGAAACACACTGCCCGTGTATTGACCGATATTGATACGCTGGGTATTGTGATGTAAGAGATATTGGAAAAATCGTTCATTTTTCGGGAGTAAGTATGACAGAGCAAACGGCAGATATGTATGCGTCACTTCGATCAAATGTGGGGCATCTAGGCCAGATATTAGGCGAAACAATGCAAACCCACTTAGGTGATGCATTCTTAGAAAAAGTAGAACAAATTCGTATTTTAGCCAAAAAATCTCGCCAGGGTGACGAAGCCTCTCGTGAGCAAATGCTAGCATTATTAACCGCGTTACCAGACGAAGAGCTGGTGCCTTTCGCGAAAGCCTTCAACCAATTTTTAAACTTAGCCAATATCGCAGAACAATTCCATACCATTAGCCGCAATTGCGACGAGCTAGTGTGTGTTCCGGATCCTGTAGAGCAACTGCTCGGGCGAATGCTAGACACTGATTTAGATAAAAAAGATGTCATAAAGTGCTTAAAAAACTTAGACATTGATTTAGTATTAACGGCACATCCAACAGAAATATCTCGTCGCACCTTAATCCAAAAATACGCCGCCGTTGTAGATTGCTTAACCGAGCAAGAAAATTCTCAGCTTACCGATCGCGAACGTGAACAAAGCACACTGCGTCTTCGTCAGTTGATTGCTCAAATTTGGCATACCAACGAAATCCGCAGCGAACGCCCAACACCTGTTGATGAAGCACGCTGGGGCTTGAGCACGATTGAAACTTCATTGTGGCAAGCGATCCCTGACTTTTTACGTCAATTAAATGATCAAGTTGAGCATAAAACCGGCCAGCAGTTACCTATTGATGTATCTCCAGTACGCTTTTCGAGCTGGATGGGTGGTGACCGCGACGGCAATCCATTTGTGACCTCTACCGTCACTCAAGAAGTGCTTGACCGTAATCGTCACGCGGCAGCCAGACTATATCTAAAAGATATTGTGACCTTACTCGGCGAATTGTCGATGGAACACGCTAATGCTGAATTATCAGCGTTAACCGATAACAGTAAAGAACCGTACCGTGATGTGTTACGCAAGTTGCGCTGTCAGTTACGTAACACTATCGATTACCTTAACGCTCGCCTTGAAGGTAAAAAACCTGACGTCGATACTCGCGAGCTTATTTGGCATAAAACAGACTTACTTGAACCGCTTCAGTTGCTTTATAAAAGCTTGACCGATTGCGGCATGAAGTTAATTGCCAACGGCCTGTTACTCGACATCTTGCGTCGTTTAGCCTGCTTTGGTATTCACATGTTGCGCCTCGATATCCGTCAAGATGCATCACGCCACAGCGACGTAATCGCCGAACTGACCCGTTATTTAGGTATGGGCGATTACAACCACTGGGACGAAAATGAAAAACAAGCCTTTTTACTGCGTGAACTCACCAGTAAACGCCCGCTGATCCCTGCAAATTGGCAACCAAGTGATGATGTGGCAGAAGTTGTCAGAACCTGCAACTTAGTCGCCCAACAACCCGTTAATGCATTAGGGTCGTATGTGATCTCTATGGCCAGTAAGCCATCTGATGTACTCACAGTGTTGTTACTGTTAAAAGAAGCTGGCTGCACGAACCCAATGCGGGTGGTACCGTTATTTGAAACATTAGCAGACCTTGAAAGTGCAGCTGATTGTATGACAGCGCTGCTCAACATTGATTGGTATCGTGGTTACACCAAAGGCATGCAAGAAGTCATGATTGGTTATTCTGACTCTGCAAAAGATGCTGGGGTTATGGCAGCCGCTTGGGCACAATATCGTGCTCAGGAGCAACTCGTTGCTGTCTGTAAAAAGGCTGACGTTAAGTTGATGCTGTTCCATGGTCGTGGTGGCTCAATTGGCCGTGGAGGTGGACCAGCTCACAAAGCCATTTTATCGCAACCACCAGGTTCGGTTGATGGTCGCATTCGTGTGACAGAGCAAGGCGAAATGATCCGCTTTAAATTTGGCTTACCCAAATTAGCAGTGCAAAGTTTAGCGCTGTACACTTCGGCCGTAATGGAAGCGACACTACTGCCGCCACCCGAGCCTAAAAAGGCATGGCGTGATTGTATGCAACGTATCGCTGCTGAGTCAGTAGCGCATTACCGCGGTATTGTTCGTGAAGAACCAGACTTTGTTGCGTACTTTAGATCCGCTACGCCAGAAGTTGAACTCGGTAAACTGCCATTAGGCAGCCGCCCAGCGAAACGAAAAGTCGATGGTGGCATTGAAAGTCTCCGTGCTATTCCGTGGATTTTCGCTTGGTCACAAAACCGCTTAATGTTACCGGCTTGGTTGGGTGCTGGTGAAGCATTACAAGATGCTGCGGATCGCGGCGAGCTTGAACTATTACGCGAGATGGAAGACCAATGGCCTTTCTTTGAAACTCGTATTTCAATGCTAGAGATGGTTTACACCAAAGCAGAACCTAACTTAGCTAAGTATTACGAGCTATGTTTAGTTAAACCAGAACTACATCATTTAGGCGAAAAGTTGCGTCAACGTCTGCAACTGGGTATTGATGCTGTATTGTCATTAACCCAAGCAACAGAGTTAATGGCACATACTCCTTGGAGCCGTGAATCTGTTAAACTGCGCAATCCTTATATCGACCCACTTAACTTTTTACAAACCGAGCTATTAGCCCGTACACGTAGAGAGGTAGAGCCATCGGCGCATGTTCAGTTAGCATTGATGCTGACTATTGCCGGCGTTGCTGCAGGAATGAGAAATACTGGATGATAACCTTGGTTAAAACCCTTGGACTTGGATTGTTATTACTACTGACTGGCTGTGCCAGTCAGTACAGCATCACTGAGTCTGAAATAGAACAATACCTTAATAAAGACATGCATTTTGAGGTCAAACAGGGCAATAAGTTAATTGGAGTGTCGCTTAAGCTAAATGACATGCAGGTAGTATTAGGCGCTAAGCCAAATACTATGGCAGTAACAGCAGCAACTATGATCACTGTTAATAACCCATTACTGCCCATTCACGCTAAATTAAAAACGACATTTGAGGCAGTGCCTTGGTACGATACTGACACTAAGAGCGTGTATCTACGACAGTTAAACTTAGTCAAAGTTGAGTCTGAACCCGCTGATATTGAGCGTTACATCAGCCAAGCTACGCCACAATTAATGAGTTTTTTATGTAGTTATCTTGAAAATCAGCCAGTGTATACCTTAGACACTCGCGACAGTAATCAAGCGCTAATGGCGAAAATGACCAAAGAGATTGCCGTACAACAGGGCAAACTGGTAGTTAAGTTTTAGCACTATCATCATCGTAATAGAAAGCACCTGCGGGTGCTTTTTTATTGCTTCAAATCTCTGTACATCCACATAATCAATAAAGGCTCAACATCTCAAATATCAAAAAACTGAGCATTTCCTATTCAATCATAACCACGTACAATAACTTGGCAATATTGGAGTGCATAATAATCATGGGATGAATGATGCCGTTAATGGATGACGTAGCCAAATTAAAAGCACAACTGGCGGAGCTAGTCTCACAGCAAGGTGCACAACAGGCCGATGTAAATCAACAATTGGCTCGGTTCGCTCAGCAACTTGATGCTTTAGCCCAGCAAGTACAGGCGCAAAGTAATAATCAACAACCGCTTAGCTTGTCTGCAGAAAACTTACATATTCCTGTGCACGAGAGTCGAGCAAACGATTCGAGCAGCAATATTGTTGCCGATAAGCCTCAATACTCATCTTCCGCTTGGGAGCGCCAACCGTCAGACACAAGTCATTCGGTGTCAGCAGCATCGATATCGGCACAACAAACTTCGGTAGTCACAAAGTCACCAGCCAGACAAAGCGCCCTTAGTGCCATGCTCACCCAGTTAGCTGAAGCTATTGGTGAGTTCAGTGCATCTGCACTTGCACCTTTGTCTGGGTTAACCGAACAAGCAAAAGGCTTTTATCAGCATTACCAAGCTAAAGGCTTAGGCCCAGTATTTTTGATGACAGTGGCGGGCATCATTACTCTGACACTAGGCTTTGGTTATTTACTGCAGTTTTCAATCAACAACTGGTTTTCAGAGTTGGGTAAAGCCTTACTAGGACTCGGGGTCGCAAATAGCATTATTGTCGGCGGAGTGTTTATTCGGCAAAAACGCCCGGGGATGCAAGATTTTGGTTCCGGACTCGTCGGTCTTGGGCTTATTCTTAACTACTTGTGTTTGTATTTCCTAGGACCATATTTTAATCTTATTGCCGATGTTGCCTGCTTTGGTTTGCTATTTCTCAATACGATATTAGGTTATGGCCTTTCAAGTAAACTCGACACCAAAGTAGTGGCAATTATCGCCTTAATTGGCGGCTCACTTGCGCCATTGATGTTACTTGACGGCGGTCAAACACCTTTATTATATCTACCCTATTTGATGCTTATCGGCATCTGCTCGATGATCCAAAGCCACAAATTAGCTTGGCCGATACTTATCGAAGTCACCGCATTACTCCACATTGCTTGCGTACAAATATTGGGCTTAGCTATTCAATTGCCTTTACCTGTTATCGATTGGCAAACCGGCTTAGCATTACTGATGATCAATGGGTTGTTCTACCTCTACAGTATTGCCAGTTTATTATTTGTCATAAAATCAGCTTTAACACCAAGACTGCTAGCGGTTCCAATCGCACTAATGGCCTTTATCCTTTACGCCCTGACGCAATGGAGCGTTTTTGCTGGAGAGATTTTTGTACTTAATACATTACTGTGTGGCTTGTTATATTGGGTGATTAAACGCGATAAAGATATTGCAGCCCTAGCTTTGGCTTTTGCAGGAAGCTTTGCTGGTTTTGCTGCACTGTTTTTACTTAGCGTAGAACTGCTAGGACTAGTGCTGCTGTTAGAAGGTTTGCTGTTACTGTGGATTGGCTGTAAACAGCTATTTAGCCCTATTAGAGCTGAAGCCTATGTCTTACTTATACTAGGCATAATCAGCAGCTTTGCTAACGTCTTTGATGTGCTAACACTGTCGAACTATGACAATGATGGTCTATTAGGATATCAAGCATTATTGAGTATATCGATGGCGCTAACCTGCGCGATGACTTTGGCGGCGCAAAAGCTGCTTAGCCGCCATCAAGCTGACTTAATGAAATTAGAACACTTAGCAGTGCGATTTATCCGCGAGTTACTTGGGGTGCTTTATACAATCACCTTATTGCTGGTGAGCTTCTTCATCACCGAGCAATATTGGCTTAATACATTGCCATTCATCAGCTTATTGCTGCTGTACATGAGCGCTAAACACACCTTACGCTTTAGCGAAGTATTAGCCTGGTTATTGCAACTGCCGTTATTAGGTTTAATTATTTTTGGCATGGTAGACGCTGATAGCCTTAGCTTTGCCGACCAAGCAATCAACGCTAAATTAGCCCGTATTGAGCTCTTTGGCGGATTATTACTGGCGTATTATTGGTACAAAAAATACTATGCTGATGCCAAGTTAATCCGCTTTGCTTACTATGTTCAGTTAATTTGTTACCTAGTGCTACCGTTACTAATATTGCCCAAAATCATACGTAGCTATCCTGACTACATTGCTATCTCATTGTGGCTGAGCAGTTTGATGAGTCTAGGTTTGGCTTACTTTGTTAAGCACAAAAGTCTTCACTATGAGACGCAAATACTCACGATCCTAGCAACCATGATCACCGCAGCAATGTGTCTAGCAGAACAGTGGCAAGGACTTGCAGCATTGGTCCTAGGCTTGCTATTTCTCGGATTTATTAGCTTACGTTATGAACAACTACCCAAAAAATGGCAACACATTACCACGCTACAATGGCACATTGCGCCATACTATATTGCCTTAGTGATAGCCGTGTTAAGCCAAACCATCACCAACTTGTTCCATCCATCATGGGCAATTACAGCGTTAATTATCTGTGGATATTTTAGTGTTATTGGCGAAAGAAACACACGTATCGGTCAACATTTTAAGCAGGCTTTAGCACCAAGCTATAGCTTGGCATATTGTATGATTTTTACTTGTGCGATTTTACCTATCCTATTTCACAGCGAAACACAGCTCACCTTTAATATTGATAATGTGCTGATTAATTTAGCAGAGCTTGGAGTGCTGATGTTATTAGGTCGTTATTTGTTAACGGCAAGATTAGGCATTAGAGCACACAGAAAAATTATCTCTTATGTCGCGCTTAAGTGGGCTTGGCATGCATTATTAGTAATAAGTTACTTGCTGTGGAGCTATCAATTCGACCAGAGTATTGCAGCACCAATGAGTGCAATACTGTTAGTTGTACATGCCTGTGTGGTGATGTTTATAAGCCTACGGCCTCAGCAAGCGAACCTGGTTAGGCTAGCTGCGCTGCTATTTGCTCTGGCTTGTATCAAGGTGATTTTTGTTGATATGGCGTCATTTGAATTAATTCAAAAAATCGTCGCCTTTATTTTGATTGGCGTTATTTTGCTGACGGTTGCTTACTTTTATCAAAAGGCGAAAAACAATCAATTACCTGATGACCTTACAGCCTAGTCATTACATCGAGCTTGCTTACACCAGAGGTAAGCAAGCTCGATGTAAACCTACTTGGCAAACCGTGGAATTGACGGGTAATCGACAATAACAGCTTCTTCAAGCAATGCACGACGAAGCATATCGTAAGCAATTGCGGTACTCATACTTCTTACAAGCTGGCGTGAACGCTTTGGTAATTTCACCATTTGACTGTATACGCCATGTTTAGTTGCTAATGCTATCGCCACTGTCCCAACAGGCTTATCATCAGATCCACCATCTGGGCCAGCAATACCGCTAGTGGCTAATGCATAATCACTATCAAGAATAGCGCGTACGCCTTGCGCCATCGCCTCAACAGTAGCAATAGAGACAGCACCATGATCGTCCAATATTTGTGGGTTAACACCTAAAACTCTCACTTTAGATTCATTGCTATAGGTCACCAATCCATGGTGTAAGTATGATGAACTGCCAGCAAAGTCGATTAACTGACTGGTAATCATTCCACCAGTACATGACTCTGCGACACTTAAACTCAGGCCAGACTGATATAAGCGATGATGAATTTCAGCTGCTAATGTTGGTCGATTCTCAGCGACAACTGCATACCCTAACAAGGCTTTAACCTGCTTTGTTACTTTGGGTAGCTGACGGATAGCTTTTTCACCACGAGCAAAAATTTTAATTTCAATGTGTGGCATTGATGAACGATAACCTAACTCGATACCTTCAGGTAAATTCAGCTCAGATAAGGTGTCCGCTAAAGATGACTCGCCGTGACCAATTGTGAGTAACTTTTCTAAAGCTGACTTTTGTTGAGCACCAAACTCTTCGATAATAAATGGAATAAACTGTTCGGTGATCATGTGCTTTAATTCAAATGGCACACCAGGAGTAAAAAATAGCCATGCATTATTCAACTTCACACGAAAGCCACAAGCTGTACCGACAGGATTATCGATCATAATAGCCGAGGCAGGTAACCAAGCTTGTTTTAAGTTACTCTTCGCCATCACCCGGTTATTACGCGTAAACCAGTCTTCTAAATGCTCACGCCACTCCACATTTTCGACAAGCTCTTCGCCTTTAGCTTTAGCCATCGCTAATGCCGACATATCGTCACTAGTAGGCCCTAAACCACCATTCACAATAATAACATCTGCATGCTTACTACGTTCTTGGAATACGGCAATGAGATCTTCCATTCGATCGCCAACGGTTACCCTATGCTGCATCTCAATACCTATTTCCATCATAGTATTAGCAACCCAAGCAGCATTAGTATCGACTATCTGACCAGATAATACTTCTTCACCCGTGCAAATCATTTCTAGCTTCATCATTATTTCCTATACCCTTTCATTGGCACTAACTTAGGCGTCCAACATCTGAATGGCAAGAAAATAGATCGAAATAAGAGAAAATTAAATCATAAGTAGATGAATGGATTACAACAAATCAACACAAATAGCTCAAAACAATTAAAGGAGATAAACAGACAATACCAATGAGGTTGGCACTATGTTGCCAAAGTAGGTTACAGCAACAGCCTTCAACTTACGTTGCCGGAACGAACGGGAGCTTAATCCGTGAGTCTTTGCGACAAAGACAGGCCGCTGTCTGTTCATAAAGAGGCTAACAAGCCATGGATGGGGCCATGCCCTATAATCTCGCAACCTTGTCACTTCAACGAACCGCCGCGGGATTTTATGTTGTTAACTTTTTATCGCCCAACGAAAAAAGCCCTAGCATTTCTGCTAGGGCTTTCATCTTAAGTTGGCGGAGCGGACGGGACTCGAACCCGCGACCCCCGGCGTGACAGGCCGGTATTCTAACCAACTGAACTACCGCTCCTTTAGCAAATTGCTTACGCACTATGCTAAATCTTTTTAAGTCGCTGATATGTCACTATCAGGAGACTTCTCTTTCGTAAAAGAGAAATTAGGCGCCTGGAAATGACCTACTCTCGCATGGGGAGACCCCACACTACCATC
>NZ_JBGOOV010000019.1:84297-100126 GCF_041439795.1 Shewanella sp. 5S214 | reverse complement strand
GCTGTCTGCCGTGTCAGTGGATGCGCATTATAGGCAGCTTAAGATTTAGTGCAAGCGCTTTTATTAATGAAATCTTTTGAATGCCCAACTTTTATGCAGATTGATTCTTTTTTAACTTTTTCGGTTAAAGAAGCGTCTTTAACTAAATAGCAAAATGGTTATTTTTGATATTAAAGTTACTTTTGAGCTCAATTTTTCAACAGTAGTCTGGTTTATCTGGTAATTTTTAATTAGTATGTAATAGTATTTAACAGTTATTTATCATTTTTATATTCATTAGAGATTATTTTATGCAGAAATCATTCGTGATTGTTTTGATTGCGGCGCTTCTTGGCGCTTTTGTTTTTTTTCAGTTTAACGGTACACCATCTTCGGTTGCGTTTATTGCTGGTGTAGTCGTTGCGACGTTAATTTTCACCTTTATACCTTCTAGCGGTTCAAGCTCGTCTGATGAACCTTATGTTGGTCCTACTATGACACTATATGTAGGTAACTTGCCTTACCGTGTTCATGAAGGAGAAGTAAAGGCATTGTTTGGCGAATACGGACCGGTTAACTCAGTTCGTTTAGTGCGAGACCGTAAAACAGGACGTCGTAAAGGATTTGGTTTTGTTGAGATGTCTGAATCAGGTGCACAGAAAGCCATGTCGAAATTAAATGACTACAGCTTTCAAGAGCGCACATTAAAGGTAAGAGAAGCTAAATCACAAGAATCTGATTCAGAGAATAGCTAATCGCTATTGAAGCTGATTCTTAGTACTCCTTAAGCACTGTTGTTAGTCGGTTATGGTTACCAGCGAAAAATCACTAAAACCATAATCGACTAATGTTGCTTTAAGCCCTTGGCTAATCTGTTTGGTATAACATGCCTGTAGTTGTTTATTACCATTATGTTCTTTACTCAGTAGAAACCTCACCCGCTTTGCTATCGCCTCTCCAGAATCTAGTAGTGTTACCCCATCACCGAGATAATGACTAATTTCTGCTGCTATCATTGGAAAATGAGTACAGCCCAGTACGAGTACATCAATATTCGATGCAGCAATGGGTGCTAGGATATGATTGAGTTTATCGATATCAATTGGTTGTTGAGCGACATAAAGCTCTGCAAGTAAGACTAAATCTGACGTGCCAAATAATTCAACCTTACAGTTTCCTGCAAATTGATTGATTAACGCTTGAGTATAATCGCGTTTAACCGTACCCGGTGTGGCCAATAAACCAATGTGTTTTTTCTTTGATAACATGGCTGCTGGCTTTATCGCTGGAACAACCCCCACTATTGGTATAGTTAATTGTTGGCGTAATAATGGCAATACTAGAGTACTGGCAGTGTTACAGGCAACCACCACAATACTGGCATTAAGGCGCTGAGCATGATGGGTGATCAATGCAACACAGCCTGTTATTAACTCTTGCTCTGACAAATTGCCATAAGGTAAACGTGCATTATCGAATAAGTAACAATAATCATGCTGTGGCAGTTGTTTTCTAATTTCATTCAATACCGACAATCCGCCGATACCAGAGTCAAATACTAAAATAGGTCCAGACAATATGGGCTCCCAATATGAATGTGCGCAGCATTAATGTTCATGATATTTTATACTTAGGTGCGTAGCACTAGACATCAGCGTCATTTAGTATAATATTTGCGCCCTTTTTTACAGCCTTTGGTGGACGATATGAATTTAGCTGCAATGGATCCTAAAAACTACGATGCACAATTACAACAAAAGCGCATCAAGCTAGAAAAGACCTTTGCCGATTTCAATCCACCAGCGCTTGAAGTCTTTGCTTCTGAGCCTATGCATTACCGCATGCGTGCTGAGTTTAGAATGTGGCATGATGGTGATGACTTATATTACTACATGTTTGATAAAGCACTGAATGCAAAAGTGCGTTGCGATCAATATTTACCCGCAGGTGTGCTCATTAATGAAATGATGGCAGAGCTGATTGCGGAGTTAATCCCCAATCCAGCGCTACGTTATAAGCTGTTTCAAATTGATTTTTTATCGACCTTGAGTGGCGAAATATTAGTGTCTTTATTGTATCACCGCCAGCTTGATGAAGAATGGCGTGAGCAGGCGACGCTCTTGAAAGCAAAGTTATCGGCTCAATTTAATGTCAATATTATTGGCCGTGCGCGTAAGCAAAAAATCGATTTAGACAAAGATTATGTCACCGAGACGCTAACAATCAATGCTAAGCAATTACATTATAAGCAGATAGAAAATAGCTTTACCCAGCCAAACGCTAAAGTATCGGTAAAAATGTTGGAGTGGGCTATCGATGTCACTCAGAATAGCCAAGGTGATTTACTTGAACTGTATTGTGGCAATGGTAACTTTACCATTGCATTAGCGCAAAACTTTAAGCGTGTATTAGCAACCGAGCTGGCAAAACCTTCGGTTGATGCAGCACAATATAATATCGATATTAATCAAGTAAATAATGTTCAGATTATACGAATGTCAGCAGAAGATTTTAGTGATGCAATGGCTAAAAAACGTCAGTTTAGACGCTTAGAAGGTATCGATTTAGACAGTTACGATTGCAATACGATTTTTGTCGACCCACCACGTGCAGGCATTGATCCTGAAACATTGAAGCTGATCCAAGGTTATGAGCGGATTTTATATATCTCTTGTAACCCAGAAACACTCAATGACAATTTACAGACGTTAAGCCAAACCCACAAAATTTCTCGCTTCGCGTTATTTGACCAATTTCCTTATACCGACCATATGGAGTCGGGAGTATTGTTAGAACGCAAGTAACGCAAATTAACCAAACAGGGCGCTAATGATTAGCGCCCTGTTTGTTTCTGATGTGCTTATAGTGAGTTTATATCGTAATCGTTTATGCTCGGTTATCCATTTTATGCTGCAAAGCTTCAGCACCAGTAGCAACCATACGCAGTTGTAACACTAATTGGTCAGCCAAGGCTCTTCGCTCGCTGCGTTTTGAATCTAACGCTGATGCTCCGGCATTAAAGACTAAAATAACTAAAGATTCAGCTTGAGCACGCGCAAGTAACGGTGTGCGCTTAGCTTGTGCTTCAGTGTAATGAGCAAGCTCAGAAATAAAATGTTCAATTTCACGTTCAACTGCAGCTCTAAATGCAGCAGAGGTGCCAGAACGTTCATGTAACAATATTCGAAACACGTTTGGATTTGATTCCAATACTTCCATAAAAGTGTCAACAGAAATACGGATAACACTGCCACCAGCCTCAGCACGTTGACGACCTTTTCGCATCATTTGCCGTAAGGTTAATCCACCTTCATCAACCATGGTTAAGCCAAGCTCGTTCATATCTTTAAAATGACGATAGAATGATGTGGGGGCAATACCAGCTTCTCGCGCAACTTCACGTAAGCTTAAGCTGGAAAAACTTCGCTCAGCACTAAGTTGATTAAATGCTGCATCTACTAATGCACGACGGGTTTTTTCCTTTTGTTGCGCTCTTACACCCATTTACTAATCCATTCAGTCAATATTAATTCAACGATAATACCGTTTTTAAAACAGAAACACAGCCCTGTTAAGCTTGACCATGACTAGCCGCCCAAGTTAAATTAGCGTACAATTGTACGCTCAACTTATTTAAACCTATTATTGGAACCCTATTAAATGAAAAAACCTCCAATCATTTGGCTTAATACCTTGTTATTTGCCATTACTTTCATCGGCGCTGCGGTATTAATCCCTTGGCGTGGTTTTACCCATGGCTTTGATGGCATTGAATGGATTGCATTTGTTGTTTTTGCTTACGCAAGTGGTCTATCGATTACTGCGGGTTACCACAGATTATGGTCACATAAAGCTTATAAAGCTCACCCATCCGTGCGATTTTTATATGCATTAGGTGGAGCATTAGCATTACAGAACAGCGCACTACATTGGTGTAGTGATCATCGTATTCATCATAAACATGTTGATAATAATGATAAAGATCCATACTCCGCTAAAATGGGATTCTGGTACAGCCACATAGGCTGGATGCTGCGCGAATACCAAGCCAGCCGTTACAGTGACTACAACAACGTACGTGATTTACAAAATGACCCTATCGTTATGTGGCAACACAAGCACTATTTAGCCTTAGTGATTTTAATGAATATTGCTTTACCTGCATTTATCGGCTGGTTGAATGGCGATATTTTATCAATGGTACTCATGGCAGGCTTGTTGCGTCTGGTGGTAGTACATCACTGTACCTTCTTTATCAACTCATTGGCTCATATCTGGGGTAAACAACCATACACAGATAAAAATTCCGCCAAAGATAATGCTTTTCTAGCATTGCTGACATATGGCGAGGGCTATCACAACTTCCATCACATTTTTGAAAATGATTATCGTAATGGCATTAAGTGGTGGGACTATGATCCAACCAAATGGCTCATCAAATTAATGAGTTGGTTTGGCTTGGCAACTGATTTACGTAAAGTGTCGCAAGAGCGTATTGAAAGTGCACGTTTGCAAATGCAGTTGTTACAAGCACAAAATAAGGTGGCTCACTTACCAAACTGCGATGAAATTATAGAAAGTTTTCAAGCAGAGTATGAGCTGATGAAGCAACACTTAGTTGACTATTATCAAGCTAAAAAGAGCTTGTTAGAGGCGAAACGCAAGCAACTTACAGATCACAATCTGAAACAACAAGTACAATTATTGCGTAACCAATTTCTTGAACAACAACGTAATTGGAAAAGCCTAACAGCTGCTTATACGTCGTAAGTTTTTAACAATATACAAAAGGTCACGCACATGCGTGACCTTTTTTGTTTTGAGCAACTAAAATCGAACATAGTGTGTTAATTAAATTGCTGTGTAACCTGCTGTTGCAACACTTTACAATTGGTGAGACTGCCATCAACGGAAGGCGCAATACTTACCGAGACTTTAGACCAAAAACGTTTAGGTAAAGTAGTAAGCGCATGCCCGCCTTTATGGCTAAAATAAGATCCCCACAATCCAGTTAATGCTAACGGTATAACAGTAACGGGATCACGTTGTAATATTTTGTCTATACCAGGTCTAAACTCACCTATATCTCCATCTGGGGTTAACCTGCCTTCAGGAAAAATACACACCAACTCATCATTAGCCAGTGCTTGGTGTATCTGTTCAAACGCATTAAGGTATGTCGCCTCACACTTCTTAGGTGAACAAATCGGGATCACGCCTGCATGTCTAAAGACATACTTTAATAATGGGATCTCGCTAATCGACTTATCCATCACAAACCGGATTGGCCTTGTGGATGCGCCCATAATAATAAGAGCATCGACATAACTCACATGATTACTGACAATAATGCCAGCCCCCTGCAATGGAATATGCTCTCGCCCAGACACTCTCACCCGATACATCACATGACTGAGTAAGTAACTAATAAAACGTTGGGTAAACTCAGGTACTTGTGAATACACATATAGCAGCACAATAAGGTTTAGTGCACCTATGAGTGTAAACAACTCAGGTATGCTCCAATTGAACACACTTAATAGCACCATAGATAATATGGCAGACCCCACCATAAAAAATGCATTGATAATATTATTTGCCGCAATCGCCTGAGCACATTCTTGCTTCTCTGCACGAGTTTGTATAAAAGCGTACAAGGGCACAATAAACAAACCACCACTTAAACCAACCAGAAATAAATCAATCATCAACCGATAATGTTGGGCGTTAGCAATGAAGGCTTCAAAACTGTACACAAACCCCAATTCAATCGATGCAGTTGGAATGGCGCTGATCATATCAAAACTGAACACGCTCAGGCCCAAAACCCCAAACGGTAATAGTCCCAGCTCAACATGGCCAAAAGAGAAACGTTCACACACGAATGAACCAACGGCAATACCAATAGAAAAAAGCGCTAATAACAATGACACTACCGTGACATCTGCATGTAAATGCAATTTGGCAAAATTAGGAAACTGAGTCAGATAAGTCGCACCCAAAAACCAAAACCAACTAATGGCTAAAATGGCCATCCAAATTGAAGTGGTTTCACGAGCTTTATTGATGCAGCGCCACGTACCAGAAAACAGAGAGAACTTATTCGGGTTAAGCTCCCCTTGCGCGGGCAATGAAGGTATAGCGCGACTAGCAAGATAACCTGCAACGGCTAATACGGTTACCGTTATAGCGGCCCAAACTAAACCATTTTCGTTTGACACTACGAGGCCGGCGCTTAACGTCCCAATGAGAATCGATAAGAAGGTACCCATTTCAACTAACGCATTACCTTTTACCAACTCTTGTTCACTAAGTGCTTGTGGTAGTAATGAATACTTTACTGGGCCAAAGTACGCCGACTGACTGCCAGTTAAAAACAGGAGTACTAACATAATCATGTAACTTTGGGTCACGATCGCAATCGCGGCGGTAGACATGATGATTAACTCTAAAAGCTTTAATCGTCTTATCAGCTTTGCTTTATCCATATTATCGGCCACGATACCGGCATGGGCTGAAAACAGAAAAAACGGTAAAATAAATACCCCTGCCGCTAAGTTAACAAATAAATTAACATCAATTGGTAATGCACTTAATTGGCTGTAGGTCACCAATAACAGCAACACATTCTTATAAAAGTTATCATTTAACGCACCTAAACATAAGGTGGCAAAATAAGGGAAAAATCGTTTCGTTAGTAACATGTAAATTCCTTTTTAATGCTCATTCCTGCGATATAACTCTGTACATGACTGATGAGCATGTCCTGTAAACACGATTGCTCCTCAAATAATTTACCATCTAGTGCTAAAGATGTTAACCCATGAATAGCGCCCCACAATACTCTGCTCATCATTTCAATTTTTTGGCTGTCGGCCTCTGGAAAGTATTGTAATAATTGTGATTCAACTAGACCAAACAATGACTTTATTAAGCTTAAATGCGCAATTGGTAAAGGCTGATCATCGGGCATACTTAACTCAAATACTAAACGAAAACAACGCCGATTCTGCAAGGCAAACTCACTATAAATTGTCGCCATCTGCTGAATATTCAACAGTGGATTATCATTCATCTCCAACGATAACTTGGTGGCTAGCTGCGCTAATGTCTGCTCTGACACCGCTAATAATAGATAATGATAACTACCAAATATATTAATCAGTGTACTTGGTACATAGCCTATTAGACTGGCCACCTTCCTTAAACTCAACGTTTCAATATTGTCATGCTGCAGATGCATTACGACGGCTTCAATAGCCATAGTCTTTATTTGCTCATGAGTATGTTCTTTACGTCTTGCCAAAGTGATCACCTAACATCAGTTATCTTGATTGGAAGGTAAGTTAACAGCAAATAAAATAAAAAACAACGTTCATAATAATATTTTTATCCATTTTAAATGGTCGACTAAATTTGATAAACGGCTAAAAAACAAGATATTTGGGCCAATAGTGATTATAATTACTGCTCAATACGCCATCAAAGATCAACCAATATGTCTCAGCAAGCAATTAAACTTACCGAATATAGCCATGGCGCAGGCTGCGGCTGTAAGATTTCTCCTAAAGTGTTAAGTACCATTCTTGCATCACAACTCCCCGTCTTTACTGATCCTAATTTATTAGTTGGTAATCAAACTCGTGACGATGCTGCCGTTTATAAGCTTAACGAACAAACTGGCATTATCAGTACTACAGACTTCTTTATGCCTATTGTGGATGATCCGTTTACCTTTGGTCGAATTGCAGCCACTAATGCCATAAGCGACATATACGCTATGGGTGGCACTCCGATTATGGCAATTGCCATTTTAGGTTGGCCTATTAATATATTACCCGCAGAAATTGCCCAACAAGTTGTTGATGGTGGACGCCAAGCCTGTGCAGATGCAGGTATTATGCTGGCTGGCGGTCACAGTATTGATTCTCCTGAGCCAATTTTTGGTTTAGCTGTAACAGGACAAATTCCGCTTGAGCGAGTAAAGCAAAATAATACTGCTAAAGCAGGCGATCGTTTGTACCTCACTAAACCCATTGGTATTGGCATTCTGACTACCGCACAGAAACAGAAAAAACTTCGAGAGGAAGACAGTCAAATTGCACCTGATGCTATGTGTCAGCTCAATATGATAGGGGTTGATATCGCTAAAATAGATGGTGTTAACGCGCTAACTGACGTAACAGGATTTGGACTTGCTGGCCACTTGATTGAAGTCTGCCAAGGCGCACAACTTAAAGCTAACTTAGTGTTATCCAAAGTTCCTCTTCTTGCTAAAGTCAGTGACTACCTTGCATTAGGTTGTATACCAGGCGGGACTCATCGTAATTTTGACAGTTACAGTGAGTATTTACCGCCCTTAACTGATCATCAGAAAGCCATTATCTGCGATCCACAGACTAGTGGCGGGTTATTAGTTAGTGTCAGTGCAGAGGCTGAACATGAACTGACACAATTATTAGAAACTAATGGCATTGAAGCGATTTGTATCGGCCTGCTCAATACCTATGAACCTCATACTAGCGGACACAATATCCTTGTGGAATTAAGCTAATGAGTATGGTCATACCCAGCTCAGAATATGGCAGACTTTTATTAGAAAATCGTTCATTAATCGACGTACGTGCCCCCATTGAATTTACTAAAGGAGCCTTTAGTCACTCGATTAATTTACCATTAATGCAAGATAGTGAGCGCGAAAAAGTCGGTACTTGCTATAAAAAGCATGGCCAAGATGCTGCTATCGCATTAGGTCATGAGTTGGTAAAAGGTAATGTTAAGCAACAGCGTATAGATGCTTGGCTCACTCAGTTGACACAACATCCGGACAGTTATTTATATTGTTTTCGTGGTGGCTTACGCTCAAAATTATCCCAGCAATGGATTAAAGAATCTGGCATGCATATCCCTTATATTGAAGGGGGTTATAAGGCCATGCGTACTTTTTTAATTAATACTATTGAGCAAGCACCCAATCACTCTAAAGTACTTATCTTGAGTGGCATAACCGGCAGTGGTAAAACGGAAGTGATTAATCAACGAGATGAGTCGGTCGATCTTGAAGGTATTGCCAATCATAGAGGATCGAGCTTTGGTAAGAATATCGACCCTCAACCCAGCCAAATTAACTTTGAAAATACCTTAGCAGTGGCATTACTCTCGCATCAACAACAGCATCATCGTCATTTATTATTAGAAGATGAAAGTATTCTGATTGGTCGCTCTGCACTACCACACAGTTTTTACCATGCCATGCAACAAGCTGATATTATTTTGCTTGATGAGTCATTAGATGCACGTTTGCCGCGTTTACTCCACGACTATGTAGAAAGTAAACTCGCTGATTACGTGTCTCTTTTAGGTGAACAAGCTGGTTTCGATGCATTTAAAGCTTATTTGACTCAAAGCTTATTAGGGATCCGTAAACGCTTAGGTGGTAAACAACATCAAGAATTACAGAGCTTGGTTGACGATGCACTTAATATGCAACAAAACCAAAATGATACCAGTAAACATTTAGACTGGATAAGCCTGTTACTCGATATTTATTATGATCCTATGTATCTGTATCAACTTGAAAAGAAACGCGACAGAGTTATCTTTCAAGGCGACAGACAAGCGATACATCAATGGTTAGATAGTCATCAATCAACAATTTAAACAAAATGCCCTCAAATGAGGGCATTTTTGTGTGTATCTGAGCGGGTATAATTAAATCTAGTCACATTATTGGCAAGCTCACTGGTATTAACGGATAAAACCTCACACAGCCATCAGTGTTTACACCATATGGTCGCATTTTATGGTTTCGGATGACTATCGTTGCATGTCATTACTGATATCGTTGCTAAGTATGTTATTAATAAATTAACACCTGTTCGAAAAAACAACACATCCAAAGAATCAATCAACACCCATTAAAAAACATATAAATTAATTAGTTAACAATATATCCCACGGAAGATTAGCGCTACCTACTACGATAAAGTTTGGATTTTCAAGTGTTTCACGTTCATTATAGGTCAAAGGCTGTAAATTAATATCAATCAAGGCTCCACCCGCTTCTTCAATAATAATCTGCGCAGCACCAGTATCCCACTCACCTGTCGGCCCTAAACGGACATAGCAATCGGCACGCCCTTCTGCGACTAGACAACTTTTCAATGCTGCACCACCCATTACCACTAACTCACAACGATTAGGTTTGTTAAGCAGCTTTAATACCGATTGCGGATCTTGACGACGACTGACCGCCAAACGTAAATTCTCAGGTTCATCACCGGTTAATTGTTTACTGGTAATACGGATCTCATTTTTACCATCACGCTTATAAGCACCTAAGCCCGCAATAGCGTAATAGCACACTTTAGTCATCGGCACATAGACCACTCCCATGATAGGTCGGTTATGTTCCACCAAAGCAATAATGACAGAAAAATCACCACTTCCAGCAATAAATTCGCCAGTGCCATCTAATGGATCAACTAACCAATAGCGCTTCCACGTTTCGCGGACACTTAAAGGAATATCAGCGGCTTCTTCACTTAGGATGGGGATATCAGGCGTTAGCTCAGCTAACTTACGACAAATAAGATCGTGGGCAGCTAAATCTGCAGACGTTACAGGGGTATTGTCTGACTTAGTTTCGCGTTTAAAGTTACCTTTGAGATAAATTTCGCGAATCGTTTGCCCAGCTTCCGTTGCAATGTCTATGACTTGCTCGATTACATCTTCTGGCTTCATTACTACTCCAATTGCTGGATTCGATAAGGATGACCTGACAAGGACACCTATAAACAAGGCTATCGCCTACTGTATGTATGGTTATATGCAGAATTAATACACCAAATGAATTGACTCATTAGTTAGCAAAATTCACCCTCAACTATTTTCATCGGTAAGGTTATGCATTGATATATTCAAATATTGCTGAGTTAAAAAAAGTGCGCTCACACTGCGAGACTCTGAAAAGTCGACATTATCGAGTAATAGCTGCCAATCAGATAGTGGCCAAGGGATCACGTCAATCGGTTCAGGTTCATCACCTTCTAAACGACTAGGATACAATTTTTCAGCAACAAAAATATGCATTTTGCTGGAAAAGTAGCCTGGCGCAAGCGATAGCTCTTTTAGATGGGTTAATTGATAACTGCCAAAACCAATTTCTTCTTGAAGCTCACGATTGGCGGCTTCAACTGCCGTTTCACCGGGATCGATCAACCCTTTAGGAAAGCCTAGTTCATAATTATCAGTGCCGGCGGCATATTCGCTAGCTAATAATAAATTACCTTGATGAATAGGCACAATCATCACAGCACCTCTGCTACCGCCTTTCATTCTTTCATATTGACGTTCTACGCCATTAGAAAACTTAAGGTGTACCTGCTCAATTTGAAACAGTCGGCTTTTGGCAACAATTTCGGTATGCAGGATTTCCGGCTTTTTATGCCGCTGTGTCATTGAAGCCTCGTCAAATGATGTCGTTTTCGCAAGCTTCAATCTTATACCAAACACAAAAATAATGTGACCTGTTTTTATCGGCAGAAAACGTCTTACACAGCGATAAATGGTGATGATATAAGCTGATAACGACTCAAAACAGAGAGAGAATAACGACATAAAAAATATCCTCTTATCTAAGCATTAGAAATAACATGCTGATAAGAGGATATAAAAACCACTAAAAATTAAAACTGATAGCGAAGATTGAATTGATAGCTCAATATATCGTTAGGTGCCAAAGCGATATAATCCATCCCTAAACCTGCAGACCAGTTGCGAGTAAATTGATAATCTAAATGCATACCTGTGTACCAATCTGTGCCATCAAACTGAGTTGTTAACGTCTGTCCTTGAGAGTAACTTTTGACTTCAGACTCCCAAACTAACAGACCTACAGGCACTGAAAATCGCCATCCATCATGCTCGACTAAACTCAAGTCGACACCAACGCTGAACCCCGTAGGTAATATTGGCGATACAGCTTTTAGTAACTCATGATATTGGCCAGTATGTAAACTTTCACCACTTATCTGTGCTGAACCTTCACCAAAGTCTATATAGCCGAGCTCAAAAGCGAGTAACGGTGTAACCTGATAACCAATTGTTAAACCAAAACTGGTATCTGACTTATCAAAAGCCTCTATCTGCCCTGTTGGGATTTCACGTTGTAACTCCGCTTGGGTGTTAACTGATTCGCTAAAACCAATAATGCCATCCAAATACCAAGGTGATACCGAAGATGATCCTTGGGCCTGAACATGGCTCGAGCTGGCCAGTAACGCCATTAGACTCAATGACAGAACCTTATAATATTTAAAACCGCCCTCCGGTTTAATACGCAGCATTATCACCAATAGTAACAGACCACTCCAAAGCCAGTGCATGCTACCACCACTTGATTCATTGTCGACAACCTGAGGTTTATAGGCTTCAATTGTCACTATCACATTAGCGGTGGCTTCGCCGCCTTGACCATCGCTGATAGTATAAATCACAGTATCGACGCCCTCAAAACCAGCTTTTGGTATGTAACGTACCTTATTATTTTCAATCATCACGCCACCTTGTTGAGCGCTAACTGCGATCAAACTCAATAACTGATTATCGGGGTCGCTATCATTGCTCAAGACATCCAATATCAAGCTTGTTTTATCATCGGTATTGGCCATATCATCCACTGCAATTGGGGCTCTATTCGCCACAACTGTCACGGTTAACTTGTTGCTACCAGTCCCACCGTTACCATCACTTATGCTATACACCAATACATCTATCCCAATGAAATCTTCCGCTGGTAAGTAACTTATTTGCTGATTATCCAACACCTCAGCAGTACCAAACTGACTGCTCACTTGCTTAACCGTCAAGGTATCGCCATCTGCGTCACTGTCGTTTGCCAGTACGTCAATTTCAATACCCTGATTAGCTAGCACTGTAATAGCATCGGCAACCGCAAGGGGTAATGCATTGCCATTCAGCATTACAGCAACCCCACCAGGATCAACTATGTTGCCATTAGCTATGCCATCGTCATCATTCGGGCCGCCATCTTCTATGGTTAATTGCACACACCAGTGGCCTTCAGTTAATCCAGGCAGCCATTCAGCTGCGCCTGGTGGAGGACAATAACCCGGATTACCCGCAGTAGACATGACTGAGTTGTTGGCGTTAGACACAAAGTCTTGCCAACTACCACGTACAAACTTGCGATACACGGCATTCATGGGTACGGGTAAGGTTTGAGGTATAACAACAGTAACGCTGTCTCCCAATCTAGGGATATCCGTAAGTTCAAAATCAAACAGACCACCGAGATTATCCGCTTGTAGATCCTCGATTAAATCATCCTCTTGAATTTCGATCCCATCGCTTCCATTGAGCTGCGCTGTATTACCTAAGCGCAAACACACGCCTGACTGACTTTCGGCAAGGAAGTTTGACTGTTCAAGACTTTTTTCTTGCAGCACGTTACATTCATTAATTGCATCAAGATAATCGGCGATACCATCGCTGTCTGTGTCAGTAAAACCTTCTTGATCATCCGGTATTAAATCGCCATCAGAATCGTCACCGCTAAGTATTGGTAATGCTGATTTAACCAACAAGGTTAATTGCACCGTTGTCGATAATTCAGGAATACCATCATCAGTCACGACAACGCTAATCGGATAATTACCCTCATCAAGTCCACTTGGGTCAAAATAACTGCCCTGTTCATCGCTTTCAAGGACTAAGCTGCCTGTAGACCAAACTTCTGAAAGATTATCTAGTGCATTAGCATCGCGAGTTAGAGTTTTAAGATACACCTTGCCATCGACCTTACTCACTTGACTACGCAGTTCATTAGACTGAGTCACTTGAATGCTAGCTTGCGGGGCAATATTGGCTTCAGTAATGATCAAGCGTGTCTCACTCTGGTTACTAATGTTGATGCTTGGGTCTAAGTTGATAATTAGGTCTTCATCGACTTCTGTAATTGCATCATCAAAGATATTGGTGCTAAAACTCGCCGATAAACCTGATTCAATGATAAACACACCATCGACTAAGTCATGGTCATTAGCATCACTACTACCAGACACAGTATAGGGAATCCTCACGGGGTACTGCGGTGAAGGGCCATTTAAGAACACGCTCAATTGCACTTCACTCCCCTCAGCAACAACCTGGTTTCGACTAATCGAAATCAAAGGGTTAACCGTCACTTTCTGGGATTTAATTGAGCTGAGACCTTGGCTATCTGTAGCCTGCCAATAGGCTAAGTGTTCGCCTGGTGCAAATAATTGTTGAGTATTGACTAAAGATACTGCCAGTTTATTGCCGGCTTTATCCACAGCAGTCGCCACACCTAACTTAAGCTTAGTAAACAGCCCTGTCGCGTTAGCGGTAATGTCCGCAGGAACGGTAATCACAGGCGCATCCGCAGAGCTTTCACCAGTAATAATCAGCTGCACTTTGGCATTGCTTCTGCCTTTTTGGCCATCCGAGATGGTATAGCGCAGAGTCACAGGGCCGACAAAATCTGTAGGCGCTTGATACTTAAGCTGCGACGCTACAATTTGTACATCCCCAACATCGGCAGCAGCACCATCAATGGTCAAGTTATCACCATCAACGTCGGTATCATTATCAAGTACAGCAAGGATATAGCTACTGTCGGTTGATACACTTTGGCTATAACTATCATCTACAGCATTAGGTTCATCATTAATTGGGTTAACTTTGATGCTCACTACACCAGGTTGTGAGCTTAGCTCAGCATCTTTGGCAATAAAGCTTATGCTATCGTTACCATTAAAATCAGCCTCTGGCGTGTATAACCAGACCGATCCATGCTTGTCTAACTTACCTGATATTGGCTGAGTTAATACCTCAAAACTAAGGACATCATTTTCAGGATCCGTGGCACTAAAGCTAATGCTCAATGAACCATCTTCGTCTAATGTGACACTGGTGTCGCTCGCAACCGGAGCACTATTGGTAGCATTAACGTCCAAAGTAAATGCTTGCGTCGCAAATAAACCTGCCGCATCGGTTACTTTTAATTCAATGGCATGACTACCAATATTATCTCTATTTGGCACACCGGTTAAGTTACCTGTTGCTGTATCGAAGCTTAACCAAATTGGTATGTTTAAAGCGCTATAAGTGAGAGTATCGCCAACGGTATCTACCGCTGTCAGGGTATAGCTATAACTTGCTCCCTGATCAACATTCAATATTGGACTCGAATTAATCACTGGGGCGCCATTAGGTGTCACACTATTAGAGGCGCTCGACGCGGCACTGGTGCCCGCAGCACTTTGAGCCGTGACACTAAAGGTATACGTCATGCCATTAGTGAGCCCCAAGACCGTTAATGGTGAGCTTACGCCGCTAGCTGTCAAACCACCTGGATTTGAGGTTACGGTATAAGCCGTAATCGCTGCACCACCATTATTACTTGGCGGCGTAAAACTCACCGTCGCTTGAGTATCGCCCGCAGTCGCAGTGCCTATACTCGGCACGCCAGCCACTACAGCATTCACCGCAAAAGTCTGACTTACTTGAGCCGCTGCGGTATAACTGGCATTACCCGCTTGATTGGCATTAATGGTACAGCTTCCTGTTGTAATAAAGGTCAGCACACCAGTACTGCTAATGCTACATACTCCAGTAGTTGATGAAGTAAAGTTTAAGCTTAAACCAGAGCTTACACTTGCCGTTAAGGTTGGTGTGGTGCCAAAGCTTTGTGCACCTGGGTTAGGGAACGTAATCGTTTGTGATCCTATCGGTGTCACACTATTAGAGACATTCGACGCGGCACTGGTGCCCGCAGCACTTTGAGCCGTGACACTAAAGGTATACG
>NZ_JBGOOV010000019.1:0-84199 GCF_041439795.1 Shewanella sp. 5S214 | reverse complement strand
CATTAGTCAGCCCCAAGACTGTTAATGGTGAACCTGTACCACTCGCTGTCAAACCATCTGGGCTTGAGGTCACGGTATAACCAGTAATCGCTGCGCCGCCAGTACTCACTGGCGCCGTGAAACTCACGCTGGCTTGAGCATCTCCTCTGGTAGCTGTACCTATACTTGGCGCACCCGCAACAACTGCATTGACAGAAAAGCTCTGGCTCACCTGAGCTGCCGCTAAATAGCTGGCGTTACCCGCCTGGTCGGCATTAATAGTACAGGTGCCAGTGGTGACAAAGCTCAAGGCACCGCCACTAGTGATAGTACACACTCCAGTGGTAGATGAGGTAAAACTGGGTGTTAAGCTTGAGCTAGCGCTGGCCGTTAATGTTGGTGTGGTGCCGAAGCTTTGTGCGCCTGGGTTAGGGAAAGTAATCGTTTGTGATCCTATCGGTGTCACACTATTAGAGGCATTCGACGCGGCACTGGTGCCCGCAGCACTTTGAGCCGTGACACTAAAGGTATACGCCGTGCCATTAGTCAGCCCCAAGACTGTTAATGGTGAACCTGTACCACTCGCTGTCAAACCACCTGGGCTTGAGGTCACGGTATAACCAGTAATCGCGACACCGCCATTGCTAGCTGGAGCGCTGAAGCTGACATTCGCCTGAGTATCACCTGCAGTAGCTGTAACTATAGTTGGCGCGCCTGCCACCACAGCATTGACAGAGAAACTCTGGCTCACTTGCGCTGCTGGTAGATAAGCACTGTTACCAGCTTGATTGGCATTAACGGTACAGGTGCCTGTGGTGACAAAGCTCAAGGTGCCGCCACTGGTAATGGTACAAACACCTGCAGTGGAGGAACTAAAAGTGGGTGTCAAACCAGACGTAGCCGTAGTACTTAATGTTGGCGCAGCACCAAAATTTTGAGCGCCAGGGTTTGCAAAGGTAATAGTTTGCGCAGCCTTGGGCGTAACACTGTTTGATGCCGCTGAAGACGAGCCTGTACCTACTCCATTAGTCGCAGTCACTGAAAAGGTATAGGCAACTCCATTGGTTAATCCCGTCACTGAAATTGGTGAGCCTGCACCTGTACCCGTGAAAGCACCGAGGCTGGAGGTTACCGTATAAGCCGTAATCGCCGAACCACCATTGTCAGCAGGCGCAGCAAAGGTGATGCTGACTTGAGCATTACCGGCTGTAGCGGTACCAATGATAGGCGCACCGGGAACGACCGGATTCACAGTAAACGATTGTGTCACTGTAGTAGCTGCATTAGTGGCAATATCACCTGACTGATCTGTATCTATGGTACAGGAGCCAGTTGACACAAAGGTCAGGGTTCCACCGCTCGTAATTGTACAAACCGCTGGTGTCGATGAACTAAAACTGACGGTTAACGATGAATCTGATGTTGCAGTTAACGTCGGGCTAGTGCCGAAATTTTGTGCACCCGGATTAGCAAAGGTAATTGTCTGGTTAACTTTGGGTATCACTGAATTTGAAACACCTGATGCAGAGCTTGTTCCAATGGCGTTAGTTGCCGTCACAGTAAAGGTGTAAGCCGTACCATTCGTTAGGCCAGTTACCGTTATCGGAGAAGTTGTAAATCCATTACCACCAGCACTAATGCCACCAGGGTTAGATGTCACTGTATAACCCGTTATGACAGAGCCGCCATTATTTGCTGGTGCGCTAAAAGCCACGGAGGCTTGCCCAATACCTGCCGTTGCAGCGCCAATAGCAGGAGCATATGGGGCTGTCGGGATAGCCACAGTATGAGTTGAGCCGCTGGTATAGGCAGCAGGGCCAGCGTTACCCGCTGCATCACTAATATTGGTAGAGCCATTCAAGTTTAGCTTAATAGTACCGTTACCCGTAATACCGCTCACTCTCACCGTCAAGCTGGAGCCTGAACTCGCGGAGACGCTGACTATAGTGCCAGTCGCGCCACCAGTAGTGTCAAGAGCGAAGTCATCGGTAGAAATGTTGTTGACTGATTCGCTGAAGTCAACGGTGAAATCAACAATGGTATCTGTTGATACTGCACCACCCGCAGGTGCGGTGCTCGTCACAGAGGGCACAAGGCCGTCCACTACCAGCGCTTTATTATTGCCCAGTGAATTAGCTGCGCCAGGGGAAGCCAATGTGAGGGCCGCATTGTTAGTAGCGGCATCGCGGATGGTTCCGCTATTCAATGCCAAGGAGTTAGTGGCGACATAATCTAGGTCACTGGACGTATCGCCGGACTGAATGGTGTAGTTGAATGTCAGCGTACTGGAACCACTACCACTTGCGTAGTCAATAGTGCGATCCGTTGTACCCGTATCCAGCGTTAGTTGCGGGGTACCGGTGACAGTCACGGCTTCATTAAAATTCACCTGGATACTAATGATATCGCCCAGTTTGTAAGTGCCGTTCGCGGTGCTGGCATTAACAGATGACACTGTCGGGGCCACGCCATCGATGACGATATTTTTATTCGCCCCCAAAGAGTTTGCGGTACCGGGAGAAGGCAAGGTCAAGGTGGCGTTGTTATTTGCCGCATCGCGAATAGTGCCACTATTTAGCATCAGCGAATTGGTCGCAACATAATCTAAATCGGCCGAAGTATCGCCAGACTGAACTGTGTAACTGAATGTCAACGTACTGGAGTTACTACCACTGGTGTAGTTAATGGTGCGATCAGTGGAGCCTGTTTCAAGTGTGAGTTGAGGTGTGCCAGTAACCAATACCGCTTCATCAAAATTCACCTGAACACTAATAACGTCCCCGACTTTGTAAGTACCATTTACAGTGCTGGCTGTGATAGAGCTTACTGTAGGGGCAACAGAATCGGTAACAAATGCACCCGTTGCGTTATACCCGATACCGCTGCTAGTACCTGTTAACATTGAGGAGTTAGTCTGGCTATCGTTGACTGTCGTACCGCTGGCTTCATTCAGCTTCCAATACCCCAGCAGGCCGGATTCATTGCCTACCAATTCAATACTGCGGTTATTTTGAATCTGCACTTGCGTGCGCGCACTACTCCACATACGTATATCATCGATACCACCGACGAAATCATCTACCGCTCCGTGGTTCTGCATACCAAACAACAGATTGGTCACTCCAAATCCAGTATAATTAGGGACGCTACTACGGGCGCCTTGATCTAAAACGTTTATTCCCTGTGCGACGCCATCAACATAAAAATCCCAAGTTCCATTATCAAATACAACTGCAATGTGATACCAGGTTCCTGTGCTTAACGACAACACATTACTTTCTGTCAGGCAACCAAAATCACACTCAAGATCGACAGTTAGTTTACTTGAGTTCAATATGAGGCCACCGGCATCGGCACCGCCAGTGAAATCCACTAAATTGATGGTTCCACTGACGTTAGTAAATTTGGCCCAAAACTCCAGTGTAAATGTTGTTCGATTCGATAACGCAGATCCCGCATTTGTCAGCGTTACGGTATCACCAGTTGTAAAGTCAAAAGAACTGTTTTGTGCGCTAGCATAGAGGGAGGTCATCGCAAGAAAACTGCCTACAATGAATATTTTAAAATAAGAATGCCAGAATCTAGTCATAATACTCTTAAAAGCATGAATTATTTTATAAGCATGTTGCAGCATGACATATCCCCTAAATTAGCTTGTTTTAAATACAAGTAGCGCACAATCCCTGCGCGCATTTTCACTCACAGATTTAAACCACATTGTTTCAGATTTAATTACGAGGAGGGAAAAGCCCCTCAAGAGCAATAATAAAACTAACTACTTGATAAGGTTGTACTATATGAACTGGCATATTATTACCGGCAATACCAGTATTTCCATTTACGTTAACCGTTGTGGTGGCAGTCGCAGGCGATAGTGTGGTGTCTGGTGCAGTAGTGCTAAAAGCATTAAGATCAGTTAATCCACTAACCACTTTGGCGGGTACCGTGGTTGGCCCTGGAGTAGCGGTATTACCGTTAGCGGAGGAAGCTCCAAATGCAACGCTCGTATTTCCTGTTCCATTTAGTGCTACGGAATGAACATGCGCGGGTAACTCATTGGCAGTTAATGTCACATTTTCAGTCCCACCCGATTGTCCCAGGTTATATTGACTCATACCAAGGCTTTGGCCTTGATGCACAGGCACACGGCCTTGCAGGTTTGGCAAACCGAAAGTGGTAGTACCATCCCCCCCATAAGTAGTACCTATTATTGCAAACAAAGCCTGATTGCTTTGAATGGACAATACTTGCCCATTGCAAAAAGCCCAACCACGGGGAGCGAAATTGCCCGCAAACATAATAATTTCACCGACAAATGGATCTGCCATAGTCTCTCTCCTTAGATAGTTTATGATTAAACCTAGTTAAGCTGGTGTTGCATCATGGCTTCTGATAGACGCCAAACTGCATTACCTAGGCTATTAATAATGAATCCTTTACGGTTTACTGCCGATCACCAGCGAATGTGATCAACAAAACTAATACAGTCAGTACCATAAAAAGATACCAGTCTATCAAAAAACAGCGCAGCAACCTTTTGGTAACAGGAATATATATTAGTTGATACTTATAATAAAGTAGGCTTACATTAAAAACCTTCTATTAACCTTCTTTTATCATCCCCGACTACAAGAGCGTTATTGCCACAACATGGTTTCATGGGTTTGTGAAATGCTGTGGATGATAAAACCTTGTTGTAGGTAAAGCGCTTTCGCTCTTGGATTATCCAATGCTACCGACAAACGAATGTCAGCTTTTTGCGCTATCGCATCTTGTTTGAGCGCCTCTAAGACCGCAGTACCTAAGCCTTTACCGCGTATTTCTGGCGCCAATACCAAATCCACAAGGTGCAAGTATTCTGGGTTAACCGCCAACGTCAGCTTACCAATCACTTCAGATTGTTGGCACAAGATATAATCCTTTGCATTAGGATAATGGCTTTTGTAAGAAATTTGTTGCAGTTGATATTGCTGCTGTAGCAGCATATCAACTGTCATTTGGGGTAACCCAAGTTGATAAAAGTCGCAGCGAGTTGAATAAAAAAGCTCGGCCATAATAATGGCATCACGATCACTGGCGTGGCGTATACTTATTCCAAATAATGAATTTAACTGGCTTAACATTAATATGCCCTGACATAAGGCAACGTTAGCAACGATTTATTATTTGTGAAATGTCCACGAGGAAGTGGTGAAAATAAACAGATATCCATATCTTGAGGGTCCATAAATATTAAAAACTCTTATCAAGACTAGTATAAAATCAGATAAGCACAAGTCATGATAACAAGTGATTATTAAATTTTTTTCGATAAAGGATTATTTAATGTTTGACTGGAATGCCATAGACACAGTGCTGATCGATATGGATGGTACGCTGTTAGATTTACACTTTGATAACCACTTTTGGTTACAAGTTGTACCGCAGCAATTGAGCCTAAAACGTAACATTAGCGTTGACGATGCTAATTTACTCGTCAAACAGGCTTATCTCGATGTGGCGGGAACCTTAGATTGGTATTGCCTTGATTACTGGCAAGGTTATTTAAACCTCGATATATTGGCATTACATCATGCATCTGCAGATAGAATCAGACTCCGTCAGGACAGCATGCCTTTTTTACGTGCTTTAGCAGGAGCAAGTAAGCAGCGTATATTGTTTACTAATGCACACCCGCAAAGTTTAGCGCTTAAGTTAATCCATACCAACTTAGACCAAGGTTTAGACCTGATGCTGTCTAGCCATGAAAGCGGTTATCCCAAAGAACATCCGCAATTTTGGCAATATGCATTTGATAAATTTAACTTAAATCCATCACGGTGTTTATTTATTGATGACAGCGAAGTGATTTTAGCTGCATCGAAAAAAGCAGGCGTGGGTTATCAACTCGGAATTAGCAATCCAGACAGCCAGAAACCTCATATTGATTTTACCGACTTTCCTGCGATTACTGATTACCAATTATTATCATCTGCACTTTTATTGCTATAGCCCGCAATAACATTGAATCATCATATAAAAGCTGAGTTCTCTCAAAGTCGGTTTATAAACCAAATGTATGGATGACTTATTATTGATATAAAAAAACGCCTTGATAGTGATATCAAGACGTGAGTTTTTCATTACTCAAAACATTACAAACCAGGCACAACACCTTGATAGTTTATAGGGTAATATCCTTGGCTATCTTGTCGGCCTAAGAATGATAACGCTTCACGTAAATCTTTAGGTTGGGCATCTGTCGGTTTAATTTTAGCACTGACTTTAACCAAGTTTGACTCGCCTAAAATAGCGCTCCCAGTTAAGCCTAATACGTTTTGGGTTTCATCTGTGGCTATTTTTAACTGGCCATCAAGACAACTCAATCCTAATGAGATGTTACCCAAAGGGTAAACACCATATTGATTTTTAACGTTGGTGTTATTTAAAAATAATTTACCGCTTAATTGCTCACACCATGGCTTACCTTGCTCTAAGATTTCAACCATTAAACTTACATCGCCATCAATTTGGGTTTTAAATGGTAAACGAGCGCCTGCGAGTAAAAAACTATCCGGCAGGTCAAAACGAATATTGTTTGCTCTCAGTCCAGAAAATGACCAACTAATACTGCCTTTACCGCTCACTGGCGTAGCACGATTGCCGATTTTAAAATCAATATCAGCTTTACCAACTAATAATCCCCAAGGACTTAATTGCCAACTGACTTGCTCTATCTGGCGCTGGTCGATGGTAACTAAGGACGCTTGCCCTTGCCAAAGAGTACCTTCTGCACCACTGATGGCAACATTATTGGGTAACGGAGCAATACTGACTAACCAGTTTGCTGGTAAATAAACCAATAAAAACACTAGGTAAATAATGACGCCAATGACTATTTTTGAAAATAAACTCACAAAGAACCCTTACTGAGAAAGCTGAATACGTCTTACTTTTACAAAGCCAGCAACGTCTGATTCCGTTAAATCAACACTGTCTAACGTTAACCCTTTTTGCTCGACTAAGTCATGTAAGTAACCCAGTAGCGCATCAAATGGTACATCATCCATCCATAGCTGGATCTTATCGCCTTGCGGCTGCATACGCGTGATCTCTAATTTATATAATCCAGCGGTTTGATTAACAATGGAACTTAAACTTCCGCGAACTTTCGCTTGTGCACCCGCTTGTTTCAGACCAGCAATTTTATTGGCCGTTTGTTTTACATAATTTAACGTTTGTTGAGCGGCGCTATTATTGCGCTCTGCTGTTTCTTGGGCATTGGAAATCGGTGTCCAAATGCCCCAATAAAAAATACCGACCACCAGTATTGCGGCACAAAAACCAACCAGCTGTTGCTCTCTAATGGCTAAACTTTGCCACCAACTACGCATATTTTCCATGTTATTTAATCCTTAACGTCAGCGTACTGGTAACGCTTTCTTCGTTACTGTTCATGGCTCCACCTTCGAGGAGGTAGTCTTTCATGACAATCTCTTTAAACTTATCGATTTGAGCATAATTTTTTGCAGTCACTTGCATCCGTAATTCATTACGATTGGCTTCATAACGCAAAGTATTGGGTTTTAATTCTGGCACCTTGCTAAATGCAGGCTTTAATCCATCTAGCATTTCAAAAAATACTGCACCACCGCCTTGGCCTTGCATGCTGCGCAATTCACTGCCCATTTGTGAGCGCATATTAACGATACGATTAACCCCAGGGACAGATTGTTTAAAAAGCATTTCGCTTTGAGCTTCTATCTCAGCGGTATGCTTATTAAGTTGATGAATAGCTAAACCTTTATTCGTCAATGCTAAAACAATCGCCACCACCACCACAATCGCAGTATTTTTCCAGGTTAATAGCTGTTTGCTGTACTCACTTTTAGGTTTATAAATACCACTTAATAAGTTGATTGGCGCATTTAAGATGCCCTTGGCTAATATCATCATGGGTAAATCTAAAGGCTTGGCTTCAACTGTAACGCCAACAAAATCAATATCATCACTATAACCCGCTACCAAAAGAGGATCTGCATCGGTGTGGTTTAGCATCGTTTGAGCTAATAACTGCGGTAATGCAAATTCAGCCCATGCTTTAGGTACGCTAACACCGCCGCCTTCTGAAGTTCTGATTAAATATTCACTACCAACACTCATTGCTGCCCAACGACATTGATCTAACGGTAATGCTAAACAATCTGGCACGATGCGTTTCACTTTCAAGCCTGCATCATACAACCATTGAAGCCATGTTTGCATTTGCTCATGCGCAACCGCAGCCACATTGAGTAGTTCACCTTCACGAGGGCCCACCACAAAGTGCATGTTATCGACATTAGTCGCTAATGATTCCTCAAGCATGTAAGGCAATGCCTTTAATGCTTGGCGTTGACCTTTTTCGGGTAACATAATTTGTGTCAATGCCATGTTGGCCGCAGGCACAAGTACATCAACAGGACGATTACCCGCGCGATCAGCTAAAGTGCTGAGACTTGCAGCATCAGATAACTCACCAGAAGCGATAATTTCTTGCTCTTGTTCAGACCATACCAGCCATGAACATGGGTGTTCTGATGTTTTTCCTAACCGGATAAATAGCCGTTCAGACACTGTTATTCTCCACCGATCTCAATACGTATTGTTACGCAATGAATTTGTTATTATTGTTGACCACCGTACTGCCTAGTGAGCACATCTAAATCTTTACCATTGCGCTTAAGTACGCTTTCCATTCTAAATATTGCATTATCGACTTTGGCGCCAGCTTTTAATAAAAAATACTTGCTATCGACCACAAAACTCGACTTTACGTTCGCTTCTGATTTGATGCCACTCAGAGACGAACTTTCCCAAAAATCATCAATTTTTTCATATCCATCAGCTGGGCGATTATTAATAATATTTTCAGCTTCACTGACTGAAATTTGATTTTCCAGCATCCCAGCGAGTAAAGCGGCTTGCTCAACTTTAATGGTGTTCACATTCAATAACTGGGTATCTTCGCCCGGTATTGCACACACATAAGGCAAAATGTTCAGATAAACATTTTGGCTAAAGCCCATTACAGCACGCAGCTCACTTCGATGTTGCATCAAGGTATTGGCGGCACGATATGGCACATTACGCGACTCATATTCGGCATCCTCAGCCCCGTATGGGCCAGATAACGTATCTTCGTCAATATAATCTTTTAGAGTATACGTCAGCTGCTCTGCACCAAACTCATCGACACCTAAACTGATCAGTAACGATTGGAACTGTTTAGCGGCTACGGTCATTTTGGGCTGACCATTGTCATTCTCTTTTGATGCTTGCCCAACGGCATTAATGTTAAAACATGCCCGCATATCTTGTATTTCACCGACGATTTCACCATATTCAGCCGGAAATGCCACATTGGCTAAGGCCCAGTACTGTTGTAAATGTACTGTACCTTCTGAATCTTCAAAATCTTGCTTGAGCACTTTCATCGCCAACTCTTCGGCAGAAAGCGCATACCAATAAGCCTGATCATATTGGGCTAAATTAAGCGTTCGGCGCATAGAAAGCTGATTACGACTGGTAATATTGGTCGCGATAATCACTACCATAGCCACAATCAACATAACCACGATGAGCGCCACACCACGCTGCTTTTGGCCACCCATTATGAGTTTTCCCCATTATCTATTTTAGGATCAGTTTCGCTATTATTGTCTTGTTTATTATTTGAATCGTTAGGATCGTCTTTATCAGACTTAATCGCTGGTGCACCTTTGGGCAATAAAAATCGACGCTGGATTTTACCTAAACCTTCTAATTCTATTTCCATCGCAATCCCTTTTGGCATTACGCTTCCATCAACTTGTTTCTGCCATTTATCATCAATATAAAATGAATACTCAATTGATAACACATGATCAATGACCACACTTTTTAGTGGCTCTGCACCCGATACGGGTTCAGGATAAGGATAATACCAGCGCTCTAGACGACCATTTTGAACCACATAGGCAACCGACTGTAAACTGCCTCTGGGTAACATGCCATCAGGGTTTAACCAGCCTAAACGGTAAAATACCAATGCTTGGGTTTCTGAGTCGAGAATATTGTCACCAACTTGGAAAAATCGATTGTTACGTTCGCCTTCAAATGATCGCGGTGTACGCGCCACCATTTGGCCCAGATCACGTTCTAGCGCGCCAAAACCTTGCTGTAATGACTTAAGTCGAGTCGCAAACTCTTGGGTCACTTCATCATTTTTCATCACCGCCGACAATACCGAGTTAGCCGCAATCCCCAGCATGGCAAATATCGCAATCGCAATAAGCATTTCCAGTAACGTAAAACCGCTTGAATGCTTAGGCTTTGTTATGTACATAACTACTCACCTGGGCAACAACACGCTTAAATTTATCATCGTCACTGACGCTAATACGGATCATCCTGAACTTATCATCTGTCGTTTTAATCACTTCTTGACGCCAATACCATTCACGGCCAGCAAGTTCTGACTGACCGGTTTTTTGGCCAATGTCTGGAAAAGTACCTGGTAATCGCACATCAACCATTTGGTTACTGGCCACCCATTGGGCTAACGTACGCTCTTCTAAAATGGGCATATTCGCCATTTGTTCACCCAAACTTTTGGTGACCGATACTGCTGCAATAGAAAACACTGCTAAGGCAACAATAACTTCAAGTAATGTCATACCACGGTTTCGAGTCGATAAACGCTTATGACTTAGGTTTAGCGGGCGTCGATATGCTGTGAATTTACTCATCTACACGCCCTAATGTTAAGCGGCCTAACGCATCACCAACAACCAGTACATTAACGGGCTGAAGGTCATCATTAACCGTATTAAAACCTAGCTCAAAGGGGGTCATCTCACCGCTGGGAAATAATAAAATTTGCGGTTCAGGGTGTTTCTTTTTTTCTTCTTCGCTCGGTTCATCGATAAAAGGTTCATCAAACCACGACTCATCTTGCTCGTCTTCTTGAACTAATGGCATGCCATCAATCACCACATCTAAGGTAATACCGGCCTCCATTTTTTTAGCCGATAACAGCCGGTCTTGATCAACAGGCATCCATTTGCCTTCTTTGTAGAACACAAACTGATATTGATCTTCGTCAATCACAATCCCAATAAACTGGCCACTTAATACACTTTCATCTAGCACCATCTCGGTGGCAGACATAAAACGTTGCGCCTGTTTTTTGAGCATTTGTTCCGGCCCAGTAACACTAATCGATAAGGTTACCGCTGAGGCAACCAAACCCATTAGCAATGCCACAATTAACACTTCTAATAAAGTGAAACCGGCTTGACGATGTTGAGCCATTTTATTGAAAATCTTGTAAATTCCAGCTTCCGATATCATCTTCAGAACCTGGCTGTCCGTCTGGGCCAGCACTGAAAATATCAATTTTGCCATTTTCACCAGGGCTTAAAAGTAAATAGTCATTGCGCCATGGATCTTGTGGTAAACGCTTAACATAGCCACCTTCGCGGAAATTACGCGGCTCTGGCGACGAGCTAGGCTTTTGCACTAAAGCATCAAGCCCTTGCTCTGTTGTTGGGTAAATACTGTTATCTAACTTGTACATATCCAATGCATTTTCTAGCGCAACAATATCTGACACCGCTTTTTGTTGATCTGCTTTATCTTTGTTCCCCATCAAATTCGGCACAACCATTGACGCTAAAATACCTAAAATAACAATCACCACCATTACTTCGAGTAAGGTGAAACCACGTTGTTTATTATTATGTTGCATTGATTACTTCCTCTAAAAATTGTCTATATATTCATGCGTAAAATCGGTGTTAAGCTTGGTTTACCCAAGCAAGGTCAAGGTTAGTCCTAGCCGCTGATCAAGTTGTTTAACTCTAAAATAGGCTGCAGAATAGCCATTACAATAAATAATACAACCGATGCCATACTCACGACTAGCATGGGTTCAAACACCCCCAAAGCAATGTTGACGTTAGACTCAAACTCTCGGTCTTGGTTATCAGCAGCTCGTTCAAGCATATTCTCTAATTGACCACTTTTTTCCCCTGACGCAATCATGTACAACATCATTGCAGGGAATAGCTTAGTATTAGTCAACGCAGCCCCCAAACTAGTTCCTTCGCGGACTCGCGCCGTCGCCTCATCAACGGCGGCACGCACTTTGACATTCTGTAATACTTCGCTGGCAATACGCATACCATCAAGTAACGGCACTGAGCTTGCTGACAAAATACTTAATGTACGCGCAAAACGTGCGGTATTTAATCCTTTACTGACTTTACCAATAACGGGCATTTGCAATAAGGCGGTGTCGTATTTCATTCGCAGTTGCGGATTAGTCAGCATACGCTGAAACACAATCATACAACCGAAGATAATCAGTACCACCACCACGCCCCAATGCTGCACAAAATCCGATGCGAGTATTAAAAACTGGGTCGTGCCAGGTAACTCTTGGCCCATATGTTCAAATTGGCCAACAACCTTAGGTACTACAGCCGCCAATAACACGGCTATCACGCCAATGGCGACCACAGTCAATACGATGGGATATATCATGGCTTGTGTTAGCTTTGTTTTGAGCTGTTGACGGCGTTCGGTGTAATCAGCTAAGCGATTAAGTACCACTTCTAGATGGCCTGATTTCTCACCGGATGCCACCATTGCACGGTATAAATCATCAAACACATGCGGAAATTCAGCCATTGAGTCAGCTAAGGTGTAACCCTCAACCACTCGAGATCGCACCGCCATAATCATGCTGCCTAAACGATCTTTTTCAGACTGTTGTCCAACCGCTTTTAGTGCTTCTTCAATCGGTAAGCCCGCAGCTACCAGTGTCGCAATTTGGCGCGTGATCAGGGCCAGTTCGGCAACAGATATACGTTTTTTAAACACGTTCGCGAGATTAAACCCACCACGCTGTGAGCGAGCTTCTTTCTCGTTAACCGGCAGAAGTTCCAGTGGCATAAGACGCTGCTCACGCAGCTGGCTTCTTGCATGGCGTGCCGTATCAGCTTCAATCACACCTTTTTGTTGTTTGCCTTTGCTATCAAGGGCTTTGTATTCAAACGCCGCCATTGATTACTCCTCGCGTGTCACTCGCAATACTTCTTCTAGGGTGGTCACACCGGAGAGTACTTTACTCATACCGTCATGGCGGATACTTGGAATCGATTTGCGCACATATTTTTCAATGGCTAATTCGCCCCTGCCGCCATGAATTAACTCGCGGACATTGTCATCAACGATAAGTAGCTCATGAATACCGGTTCGACCTCGATAACCATTTTGGCCACAAGCCTTACACCCTTTAGCACGATAAATAATACGGGTGTCGTTCGCAGTAATACCAAGTAACTCACGTTCACGTTCATCAGGCTCATGTGCTTCTTTACACTGTGGGCATAATGTACGGATAAGACGTTGAGCGAGTACGCCAAGCAAACTAGATGACACTAGAAAGGGTTCTACCCCCATATCTTGCAGACGGGTAATAGCCCCTGATGCGGTATTGGTATGTAAAGTTGAAATCACTAAGTGACCGGTTAATGATGCTTGCACCGCAATTTGCGCTGTTTCTAAATCACGAATTTCACCAATCATCACCACATCGGGATCTTGACGTAAAATTGCGCGTAATCCTCGAGCAAAAGTCATGTCGACCTTAGTATTGACCTGAGTTTGACCAACGCCCTCTAATTCATATTCAATCGGATCTTCAACGGTTAAAATATTGGTATCTTTAGAATTAATTTCCGTTAACCCGGCATACAAGGTAGTACTTTTACCAGAACCGGTAGGCCCTGTAACAAGAATAATTCCGTGAGGTTTACGAATTAGTTCATCGAATTTTTCACGAATGCCTGGTGTCATACCCAGTTGTTGTAAGTCTAAGTTACCGGTATTTTTGTCCAGTAAACGCATTACCACGCGCTCACCATGACTCGATGGCATAGTTGATACCCGCACATCGACAGCACGACCAGCAATACGCAGCGAAATACGTCCATCTTGTGGGAGGCGTTTTTCGGCAATATCTAAGCGCGCCATCACTTTAATCCGCGACACCAACAAAGATGACAACTTACGATTTGGCTTTAATACTTCTTTCAACACACCATCAATACGGAAACGAACAATTAATTGTTTCTCATAGGTTTCGATGTGAATGTCTGAGGCTTCTTCTTTAATGGCTTCAGACAATAACGCATTAATTAATTTAATAATTGGTGCGTCATCATCGCCTTCAAGCAAATCTTCGGTTTGCGGTAATTCTTCGGCCAGAGTGAATAAGTCCATCTCGTTACCGATATCTTCCATAAGCTGTTGAGCTTCAGAGGAGTTAGCTTGATATGCTTGAGTTAATTTAGCCTCAAACTTAGCCACTTCTAGCTTAATCAACGGTAACTCAACACCCGCATAGCGCCGTACTTCTAGCATGGCACTGAGCGGCGTTTTATCAGTATAAAAAAGACAAAGCTGATCGTTATCTTTCGCTAACACTAATTGAAAGCGATGTGAAAAGGCGAACGGCAAACGTTCTTTACTGTTGGAGTGAAAAACCCCATCACCTTCGACCACTTCCATGGCAACGTCACTAGATACTTGGGCTAATGGCTCAGTTATCACGCTATCAGTCATTGTTTTGAGCCTTGTCCTTTTGCATGCTTTCATCGATGGTACGTAAAGCGGGATCTGAATCACGCATATCAGTACTCAATCCTTTGCCGCTTTTATAGCGATCAAGCATGTCGTTGACGTCGTCCGGTATATAACTTTCTTGGTTCCACTCATCTAATACAGGTACTTGAGTATTTGGCATTAAGTTAATACCACGCGCTTGTTGTTCCAGCTGCAATGCTCTGAAGTAATTATATTTGCGCCCGGCAATACCTTCCATTGTAATGCCATCACGGATAATAGTGGGCTTGATGAAAATCATCAGATTCTTTTTGGTTTTCTTGCTAGAAGAAGACTTAAATAAATGACCAATAAAAGGAATATCACCAAGAATTGGCACTTTTTGAATACTTTCTTGAACTTCTTCGTTAATTAAACCGCCCAAGACGACAATTTGGCCTGAATCTGCCATGACAGTAGTGGTTAAACGGCGTGTAGAGAAACTGATGTCTACGCCAGTGTTACCATTAACACCCGACACTTCTTGTTCGATAGTTAATTTAACCGATGAACCTTCGTTAATTTGCGGTACGACTTTTAATTTAACTCCCACTTCCTTTCGTTCTACCGTTTGGAAAGGGTTGTCATTATTAGAGCTGGAGGTTGAACCGGTAATAATGGGCACTTCATCACCAACTATAAACGACGCTTCTTGGTTATCGAGCGTGGTAATCGACGGTGTGGCTAGTACGTTTGAATTAGTATCACTTGAAACGGCTTGAATTAACGCAGCAAAGTTACCTGTCGTCACGCCCCAGGCCATACCATTTACTTTGCCGAGTGCTTGCGCGATCAACGTAAAGTCGCCTTCAGTCGTTGGATTAACAACAGTATTAGACTCAGTACCAGAAGTAGTGGTTACGGTAGTGCCATCGGTTTCACGCGCCGCCCAGATCCCGGCACCCACTTCACCAATCGTTGGACCGATATTGTTAAACTGAGTCAGTCCACCCGCTTCGCTACCCCATTGCACGCCAAAACCAACGTTGTCGCCTTCGGCTATTTCTACAATAATGGCTTCAACAAGCACTTGCGCACGGCGAATATCAAGCTGATTAATCACACTTTCAATAGTACGCAGTTGATCGGGCTCAGCACTAATCACCAAAGAGTTAGTGTCACTGTGGGCCATAATATTGATATCACTACGACGCTTACTTGAGTTGCCTTGCTGGGCACTAGCGCCCTCTTTATTGTCTTGTAAATTTTGTGCAAAACCAGTTAATACTTCAACTAAGTCTTCTGCCTTGGCGTAACGTAAATAACGGACTTTGGTGTTACCGGTACTCGCTTGTTCGGCATCGAGACGCTTAATCAGTTCAATCACACGCTGGCGGCTTTTCTCATCGCCACTGACAATAACCGCATTCATGCGTTCATCCGCGACCACTTTAGGTGCTTGACCTGGAAGTTGTGATTGATTAGCACTGGAACGGTAAAGAGTATCTACAATTCGAACTATCTCACCTGCAGAGGCATAGTCTAATGCCACTACTTGCACATCTGTATCGCCTTGCTTATCGACTCTACGAACAATTTCTACCAGCTTGTTGACTACCGCTGCACGGCCAGAAATCATTAGTACATTTGATTGGTCATAGTTGACGACGTTACCGCCACCAGCATTGTCATTTAACTGTCGAAGTAATGGTGCGAGCTGCTTAGCTTCAGAATTGTATAAAGGCACGATACGGGTAACCATTTCATCGCCGACACCTGGAGCTTTGTCATCGGCAACCCGAATAGCAGCCATTTTGGCATCTTTATCTTTAATCACTTTAATGACATGGTTTTCCATTTCAACCACGGCATAACCATACACTTGAAGTACGTTAAGGAAGAATTGGTAATATTGATCATCATTGAGTAAATCGTAACTGCGGACATTGATTTTGCCACGTACGGTTGGATCTACAATAATGGTTTTATTGAGGTTTTTACCGACAATATTAATAAACTCTTGAATGTCAGTGCCCTTAAAATTGGCGGCATATTGTTCCGACCAAGCACTTGGTGCTGCTATCATCGCAGCTCCCATCAGCATTCCAGCAATAATCTTATGTCGGATCCCTTTATTATTCATTCTACTCAATCCTCTAACGCCAAATTATTCTGGCAAACTAAACATGATTTCGACCAACTGCCCTTCACGCTCAACCATGACAGCCATTTCGGTGAGCTCAGGCAATTGTGCCATCACTTCTAATGCCTGACCCATATCGGTCAGATCAAATCCATTTATTGATTTGGCTAAATCATTAGCCTGAAAACCCGCTTGCTTAAACAATGCGACGTCTTTGCCAGGGTTTAAACGGTAACCCGCTAATTCATCACCATTACGTACCGGTGAAATAGCCAAAAAGTCTGTAATTTTACTGGGGTCTGCTAGTAACTCGTCACGAGAATTAGACAGATCTTCAGAAAAACGTTCATTATCGCGACGATCAACTCGAGTGACCTGTTGATCAACTTTAGCTTGTTGTAGCTGGGTGTTTGCCGCACCTTGTGTGGTGTATTGAAGCCCATCAAGCATTAAGGTTTCATAACGGCCACTGTTACTGATAATGATCCTGTCAGCATAAACCTCTTTTAAAGAAGCCGAAGTCCCTTTAATTTTATCGCCTAAGCTATACGTTTCTTGTTGACCACTTGATTCAATGACGGCTAAGCCTTGAGCTTCCTCGGTGGATGCAACAACTCCCGTCAATTGAATTGACAAGTTTGTTTTAGGTGCATCTGTTATTTGCTCTACGACTTCAACTTTAGGCTTGTCGTTGTTATTGTCTAAGCGGCCAAAAAGAAATAGGTCACGCACACCGGCAAGCTCAATACGCTTTGCAGTGCCCACAGAGATGGGGGATGGTTGCCACACCGCAGATTGCGATGATACTGGCATCAACTTCCATGTGATTTGTGCTGCGAGTAGCAACACAATGATCAATCCCAGCCAAAATACAATCATACTCAATCGTTTATGCGGTATTTTTGCTGCGTTGGTGATCAGTCTATCTAATAAATCCATATGTTATTGGACCCTCTATACGCCTTGGTACAGGTCTCTGTTCTAATTGTTAATAAAATTCGTTAAATATATGTGAAGTCGTCATGCTAACTCACACAGGATAAAGCGACAACCCCAGAGCATATCGATTGGCGAATCTCCATCAAATATGCTAACTTTGCGACCATAAAAGAGCCATAATATTGCCCTCTATTACGATAATACACACATTGTATGGCAGTTAGGTTACTCAGTCTGTGAAATCATCCCTGTTTTGGAGGTCATTTGACTCAAACTCAGCCCGAAAAAAGCGTTATTCGGCTCGACAAATGGTTATGGGCGGCACGTTTTTATAAAACCCGCGCTATCGCAAAAGACATGATCAATGGCGGTAAAGTACATTACAACGGCCAACGGACTAAATCCAGTAAGAATGCAGAAGTCGGTGCAAAAATCCGTCTTCGTCAAGGTAATGATGATAAAGAGGTTTTTGTCATCCAATTATCTGGTCATAGACAAAGCGCCAATGTAGCGCAAACCCTATACGAAGAAACACCAGAAAGCATCAGTAAAAGGATTATAAACGCTGAAGCAAGACGGTTAAATATATTGAATAATCCGGCCCCAGATCATAAACCGGATAAAAAACAAAGACGACAGATTATGCGCTTTAAAGACTACTAAGCGCCCAAAGAGTAAGAGAATACAAATGAACAACGATATTTTACATCGCTACATTTTTGATAACGTCGATGTGCGTGGCGAAATAGTCCAATTAGAAAATAGCTACCAAGAAGTGCTTTCTGCACATACTTATCCCGTGGCAATAGAACATCTAATTGGTGAGTTAATGGCGGCAACATCATTACTGACCGCCACCATTAAATTTAATGGCGATATTAGCGTGCAGTTACAAGGCGATGGCCCGGTTTCTTTAGCGGTAATTAATGGTAACAATAAGCAAGTTTTACGTGGTGTTGCCCGTTGGAATGATGATATTGCAGATGATGCGAGCCTGCAGGAAATATTTGGTAAAGGCTACATGGTGATCACCTTAACACCTGATGAAGGTGAACGTTATCAAGGTATCGTATCACTAGACCATGTCAATCTAGCCGCATGTTTAGAAGAATATTTTAATCAATCAGAGCAATTACCGACTCAAATTCAGTTATTTGCTAACGGCAAACAAGCTGCAGGTATGCTGCTGCAAGTATTGCCATCAAAGTCAGATCAAACGGATGATTTTGAACATCTAGCAGCATTGACCGCTACAATTAAAGCAGAAGAGCTATTTACACTGGATGCTGAACAGGTATTACATCGCTTGTATCATCAAGAAGAAGTACGTTTATTTGACCCTGTTGATGTTACCTTTAAATGTAGCTGTTCATATGAACGCAGTGGCGCTGCTATCAAGACCTTATCACAACATGAAGTTGAGGCCATTTTGGCTGAAGATGGCAAAATCGAAATGGATTGCGAATACTGCACAGCAAAATACGCTTTTGACGCAATAGATATTGCCGCACTATATTCGGGCAGCCATAGCAGTCAGTCAAAACAGTAATTCATACCGTTACAACCTACGTAACCCATGACAAAAAAGCGCGCAATGCGCTTTTTTTGCCTTAAAAATCACTAAAAACCCCCTCAAAACAAAATAACTTTCAAAAATATTACCAAACTGTTCGTTACCAAAACATTAACTTGCGTTACAATCCCTGACATTAGCTTATAGCCTCCGCGCAAAAAATAATATCAAGCTAAGTTTGAACACCTAACCCCAATAGCGATTCACTGCGAAACACGACCTAAAAGACATGGAGATCAACACTATGGCGGATGTATCTAACCGCGTTCACCTTAACCCTACGACAGCACAGCTGGTAGAAATAGCGCTTCTTCGTGGAGAAGGTCAGCTCACCGCGAATGGTGCCTTAGTGGCCAAAACAGGAGAAAGAACAGGTCGCTCGCCTAATGACCGTTTTATTGTCAAAGAGGCAAATACAGAAGCGGATATTGAATGGGGCAAAGTAAACCGTCCATTTGAAGCGGGTAAATTCGATGCATTATGGGGCCGTGTAGAAGCTTACCTTGCAGACAAAGAGTTATTTACGTCTGAACTTGAAGTCGGCGCTGATGATGATCATTATATTCCAGTGCGTGTAACCACTGAATATGCTTGGCATCAGCTGTTTGCTCGTAACTTATTCATCGCGCCAGAAAGCTTTAATCGTGGCAACAAAGACACATGGCAAATTATCAATGCGCCTGGGTTTGTGTGTGAACCTGATCGTGATGGCACCCATTCTGACGCGGCGGTTATTCTTAACTTTGCCGAGAGAAAAGTGCTGCTTGCTGGCTTAAAATACGCTGGCGAAATGAAGAAGTCGATGTTCTCAGTACAGAACTTCTTATTACCTGCTAAAGGTGTATTACCAATGCATTGCTCGGCCAATGTTGGCCATGATGGTGATACCACATTATTTTTCGGTTTATCGGGTACAGGTAAGACAACCCTATCCGCTGATCCAAAACGCTTCTTAATTGGTGATGATGAACACGGCTGGGCTCCGGGTGGCGTGTTTAATATCGAAGGTGGTTGTTATGCTAAATGTATCGACCTGAGCCAGAAAAATGAACCAGTGATTTGGGATGCGATTCGTTTTGGAACTGTGTTGGAAAACGTCGTTCTGAATGAACAGCGAGTGCCTGACTATAAAGACACTAGCCTGACCGAAAACAGTCGTGCAGCCTATCCTTTAGAGCATATTGCTCAGCGTAAAGAAGATAACCGTGGTGCCGAACCTCATGCCGTTGTGTTTTTAACCTGTGATGTCTCAGGTGTATTACCGCCAGTGTCAGTGTTAAGCAAAGAGCAAGCAGCGTATCACTTCTTATCGGGCTATACCGCAAAAGTGGGCTCAACAGAAATGGGCTCAACATCGGCAATCCAGTCAACGTTCTCAACATGCTTTGGTGCACCATTCTTCCCACGTCCTGCAGGTATGTATGCCGAGCTGCTAATGAAGCGCATTGAGTCGTTTGGTAGCCAAGTTTACCTTGTTAACACCGGCTGGACGGGTGGTCCACACGGTGTAGGCAAACGTTTTGATATTCCAACCACTCGCGCCATTGTTGACGCTATTGTAAGTGGTGAATTAAAAGATGTTGCCACAGTGCATATCGATAAACTCAACCTAAATGTACCTGTTAGTGTATCGGGCGTAGATACCGCTTTACTCAACCCAGTTAATACATGGGAAAATAAAGCTGATTATGACAAATACGCACAACAACTAGCACAAGAGTTCAGTGACAACTTTGCTAAATATAAAGTGTCTGAAGCAATCAAAAATGCTGGCCCAAACGTCTAAACAAGCCAGCAAGAATTCGCAATTAACATAATGCGATGTCATGCCTAAAATCCCAACTTCGGTTGGGATTTTTTATCTGTAAAATTACAGCATAAAGCCACTGAAACTGTTGATAGGCAATGCTATGATGTTATTACCGTTATTATGTCAACACCATCACCATTTACAGGGATATTCATGCGCCGCTTTTTGCTTGCAAGTTTAATGGTTAGTCCGTTACTGATTTGTTCTACTTTCACTCATGCTGATGATGCTGCATCTTCGACGCCCATAGTCGCAACAGAGCACACTGCACATTTTGAAAACGACAATATACTGCCGCCAATTCACCCTTGGTCTGGTGCAAGTGAAACCTTGTTATTAAGTGCAGATCAGCCATGGATCACTCCGTTTGAGCAAAACGGTTACGTTTCTAGCCCGAACTATCATGATACGGTGCAATGGTTAAACAAACTCGTCGACAGCAGCGATGTATTACAACTGGTTAGTATCGGCAAAAGTCCCCAAGGCCGAGATATATGGATGATTGTTGCGTCGCAAGATGGAGCATCAACTGCGCAAGCGTTGAGTGATAATGGTAAAGCGACCGTGCTAGTGCAAGCGGGCATTCATGCTGGCGAAATTGACGGTAAAGATGCTGGGATGATGTTATTGCGTGATATCAGTCATAACCACAAACGCGAGTTACTTGAAAACGTTAACTTACTGTTTATCCCTATTTTCAGTGTTGATGCTCACGAGCGCAGCAGCAAATTTAACCGCGTTAATCAGCGTGGACCTGTGAACATGGGTTGGCGTACTACGGCTAAAAACCTTAATTTAAACCGTGATTATGCCAAAGCTGATGCACTGGAAATGCAGCACCTTATTCGCACTATTAATATTTGGCAGCCAGATTTATACATAGATGTTCATGTAACCGATGGTATTGACTACCAATATGATGTCACCTTTGGCTACAACCTCGCTCAAGGTTACAGCCCGAGCATTTTTAAATGGCTAGAGACTATTTATCGTCCAGAGGTAGAACAAGCCTTAACAGAACAAGGCCACATACCTGGTCCATTAGTTTTTGCTAACGACAATACCGACATGAGTAAAGGTATATCACTTTGGAACCCTAGCCCACGATTCTCCAATGGCTATGGCGATGCCCGTCATTTACCCACCATTTTAATTGAAAACCATAGCCTTAAGCCCTACAAGCAACGCGTACTAGGCACCTATGTCATGCTTGAACAAACCCTTAAAACAGTGGCCCAAAATAGCACTAAGCTAAAATCTGCCATCAATGAAGATAAATACCGAAATCCAAGCAAGTTAACCCTAAGCTGGGAAAACCAAACATTAGCACAAGGGCGAGACTTTAAAGGTATTGATTACCGTATTGAGCAAAGCCCAATCAGTGGCGACAAAGTAGTACGCTGGACAGGTGAACCTAAGTTATATAAAAACTTACCGCTTGTGGCTAATACCAAACCGATTGTGACAGTGACGCGTCCTGTGGCGTATTATATTCCACCACAGTGGGCTGATGTGATTGATCGTCTCGCTTTACACGGCATCAGAATGACGCGTCTTAATCAAGTCACCACAGTAATCGCACAGCAATATCAATTTAACGAGCCCATGTTTTCTAGTGCTGATTACGAAGGCCATCAAACAGTCACCGCCAACACGACCATTCACAAAGTTACTACTGATCTTCCTGCTGGTACTGTGCGTATTCTAACCGACCAGCCTTTGGGTGATTTAGCCATGCTGCTGCTCGAGCCACAAGCAGAGGATTCATTGTTTTACTGGGGATTTTTTAATCCTATTTTCACCCGCACCGAATACATTGAAGATTATGCGGTTGAACCTTTAGCGGCAAAAATGTTACAAGAGAATCCCGGCCTACAAGCTGAATTCAATCTCGCACTAAAGAACCCTGATTTTGCCAAAGACAGTGAAGCAAGACTCCGTTGGTTTTATGAACGCAGCCCATATTATGATAACCAATACATGAAATATCCTGTGTTAAGGGTATCTAAGTAATCTGCTCGTCACTCTACAAGCATGTTATCGCTGGTAGAGTGACGCCCTAGTCGCTGATGCTGTTCAATTAACACTAACTTTTGCTGGCGAGATAGTTTTTTAATCGCACTTTCGCGTTTTGATGCCTCACTTCGATCCGCTAAGGATTCTTGGTAAACCAGGGTTAACGGGCCTTTACCTTTTAAATATTTAGCCGCTTTTGGACTGCCTGTTTGATGCTCAGCAAAGCGGCGCGCAATGTCCGTGGTAATACCTGTATATAAATGTGAATTTGCACAGCGAATAATGTACAAGTACCAACCAGCATTGGCGTTATTTTTCGGCATAAAATTTAAAACCTTAAGTGTGATCATAAAACGCTTGTGCCATCATGGCATACTAAGCCCCATGAAAATGCAAACACCTATTTTTCAGCCAAAATACGCTACAGCGTATTTTAGCATTTCATTAAGGAAGTTCTGATGTCTAGTAATCAAGACCCTTGCGCTCAACCAACATTGCTGCATCCCGATCAAGCGATTGAGCAACTTTTAGCTCAAGTTGAAGCAACTCAAGATACCGAAATGGTAACATTAACCCAAGCTATCGACAGGGTTCTTGCCGAAGATCTGTCCTCAAGTATTGATTTACCCCCTTTTGATAACTCTTCTATGGACGGTTATGCATTTCGGTTTGCAGACTTAACGGCATCACAAGATAAAACAACTTTCACATTAGTGGGTAGCTCTTTTGCAGGCCACCCATTCAGTGGCAAAGTGCTACCTAATAGTTGTATCCGCATTATGACCGGTGCTCCTATTCCCCCAGGTTTTGATACCGTACAAATGCAAGAAAAAACTCAAGCAAACCAAAACCAGATTAGTATTGAACATCCACATCGCTTAGGCGCCAATGTGCGCTGTCGCGGTGAAGAACTGCTGGCTGGTACAAAAGTATTACACCGTGGTGTCATTATCCGCGCGGCAGAAATGGGGGTACTCGCCACCATTGGTATCAGCCAAGTAAGGGTGACACGCAAATTAAAAGTGGCCTTCTTTTCCACTGGCGATGAACTACGCCCGGTGGGAAGCGAATTGGCGCCAGGACAGATTTATGATTCTAACCGCTATTCAATCCAAGGTTTACTGAGTAAAAGTAATGTTGAGTGGATTGATTTGGGCGTAATAGCCGACAATAAAGAAGCGATTCGCGGGGCATTTAAAGAAGCGGCTAGCCAAGCGGATATGGTGCTCACATCAGGCGGTGTCTCTGTTGGTGACGCTGATTTTACTAAACAAATCTTATCTGAAGAAGGCAAAATCACCTTTTGGAAACTAGCCATTAAACCAGGAAAACCATTTGCTTTCGGTAAAATAGATAATGCTATTTTCTGTGGTTTACCCGGTAACCCGGTCTCTTCGATGGTGACTTTTTATAAGCTCGTATTACCTATTTTGAAAAAGATGCAGGGACTCAAACCGGTTACGCCTTTATTTTGCCAAGCCAAGCTACTGACGGATATACGTAAACATCCTGGCAGAGTCGAATACCAACGCGGCATACTCAGTCGCAATGAAGCGGGCGAGCTTGAAGTGGCCATCACAGGTGGCCAAGGATCGGGTATGCTGACATCAATGAGCTTAGCTAATTGCTTTGTAATATTAGATCAATTCCAAGGCGACACATCTAAGGGTGTCCAAGTGACTGTAGAGCCTTTTAATAACGTGTTGTGTTAGGAATATTATGGACTCACTTGAGCAAGAAATACTGACCGACAGTGAAATGCTGCGTTATAGCCGACAGATTTCGATTAAAGCTATCGATATAGATGGCCAAGAAAAGCTTAAACTTGCCAAGGTGTTAATTATTGGCGCTGGCGGTTTAGGTTGTGCTGCAAGCCAATATCTTGCTGTGGCGGGGGTTGGTGAAATCACCTTAGTTGATTTTGATACGGTGGAGCTTTCAAATCTACAACGCCAAGTATTGCACCATGACGCCAATATTGGTCAGCCGAAAGTGGCGTCTGCCAAACAGGCATTGATGCAGCTAAACCCATTGATTACTCTCAATACCATTAATGCGCAATTAGATGATAATGAGATAAATGCCTCGGTAAGCCAGCACAGCTTAATTCTTGACTGCACCGACAACATGCTTGTTCGAGAACAGCTCAACAAAAGTTGTTTTGAGCACAAGGTCCCCTTAGTATCTGCTGCTGCAATCAGAATGGAAGGCACGGTAACCGTATTTGACTACCGAGAAGATAGCCCGTGTTATCAGTGTTTTAGCGCTTTATTTGGCGAGCAGCAATTAACCTGCGTTGAAGCGGGTATTCTTGCTCCAGTGGTCGGCATGATAGGCTGCATTCAAGCAACTGAAGCGATAAAAGTCATCACAGGTATCGGTCAAGCGTTAACTGGGAAGTTGCTAATGATTGATGCCATGACCATGGAATTTAGACAAATGCGCTTGCCTAAACAACCCCAGTGTAAAATCTGTGGTGTACATGCGTAAGTGAAACGACATCGCGAGTTCATGATACAGATACTACTGGATAGTATCTGTATCACTTGATGCACTGTCAGCTAAACCTACTGTTGGCGCGGCTATCAATTGCGCTTGCATAAGCTTTTCGCGATCGGCTTTGGCAATATAAGGAGATTTATTGGCTGCATGGAGTTTAGCATTGGCCTTCTTGGCTTTAGCTTTCAGGGTTTGATTAATTTTCTTTTTACGATTCATGTTGGTCACTTAATAGCATTTCTACCAAGCAATTATAATCTTAAAGTGATTAAAACCCTATCGATTCCAACTTATCAGCGACTCAGCGGCATCATATACTAGCCTTTACTCTTGTAATACTACCCACAAAGCATGAATAAGCCCGGGGACAAAAAAGAAAATACATAATAGGATATTAATTAATAAATCCTTGCCCATACCTTTTTTGAGCAATACCGCCACAGGTGGAAGCAAAATCGCAATAATCACTAGTAATAATTTATTAGTATCCATTTTCGTTGCCTTATTTAAATTGATTAATTTAGCTATAACTATTATAAAAAGAGTATACGATACAAGTTGTTAACTAGAATAATTATCCTATTATTTTGTTTGTATATTGATATTGCATCATGGAACCGTCTTCTTCCCGATAGTAATGAGTCATATGGAAAATAGCCAGAGTATTGTTTTTGTACAATTTTTCAGCTTAATTGCGCTTAGCTGTGCAATAGCTTGGACATTGCTTGCCACTCTATTACGCATAGCACCCAGAGCCAGTTGGTGCTTCGCTGCGGCTAACACCTTCACTGTTATCGGCATTTTACTTTACACTCAACGCACTGAAGCAATTAACTATTTATACTGGTTTGTTGCCGACATGACAATACTCTTGGGATTTGCTCTGGTGCGTTGGGGCTGCCAATACTTATTTAAACAAGCTTTATCCTACCGTTTTGATCTAATATTGCTGACAACTGCGGCACTATTAATGCTGTTAGTACCACCCTCAGTGATCTATGCCGTTTACTTAGTTATTGTGATGAGCATGACTGCAGCTATCTTCATTTCCCTCAGTGGTATTGATAATTTTCGGGCAGTAAAAAAACACTTACCACTATATTATGCCGCCTTACTTAACGTGCCCTTTTTTACTATTGGATTATTATTTATCATCCGAGCAATTGTTTTGTTATTTTCTCCACAACAACTTGCGCATATTTCTGCCGCCGACAAACTTAACTCACCCTTAGTATTATGGAGCTATATCATACTGTTATTATTAACTAATCTAGTATTATTTGGTAATGCTCTGGCTCGATTAGTGTTCAAAGTGGCGCGGTTAGCTAACAAGGATCAATTAACCGGCTTATGGAATAGGCATGCATTACTGGACAAACTCAAGCAGGTTGATGCCTTGTGGTTACGAAATGATTTAGCTTATAGCTTAATGGTACTCGACTTAGACCATTTCAAACGTATCAATGATACATATGGACATTTAGCCGGTGATAAAGTGCTCAAACACACAGCTGAAACGTTACAAAACACACTGCGTAAAATCGATTTTATTTGTCGTTATGGTGGTGAGGAGTTTCTCATCATACTGCCGTTAACTGATAAAAAAGAGGCTCAAATTGTGGCCGAAAAGATACAACAAAAAATCAAAGAAAGCGTCATCGTGTGGCAAAAAAAACACATCAGCACCACCCTCAGTATTGGTTATGCCACCTGTAAAACTCACCTCAGTATTGAACAACTATTACAGCTAGCTGATGATGCTATGTATCTCGCAAAAAGTAGGGGGCGTAATACGATTTGTTCGCTTGACTCGATAGAGCAAGCCAATGAGATAATCTCCACAACCCGGCAATAGTCAGTACGAGCCCTTTTGCAGATTTAGTTCACACTAGCGCAGGCGCATGAAATGGCTTTACGATGTCAGCAAGAACTTGCAGAACTGGGAATTGATACTGGTGAAGAGAGGCTTAGTATAACGGCAAGCATTGGTTGCGCTATTGTCACTCCCAAAAACCCCATTAAGCACATTTTAGCCCAAGCCGACAAAGCCATGTATGATGCCAAAAAAGCCGGCCGCAACTGTATTGCAACAGCTGGTTAGATAAACCTCAACTTGGGTAATAGAAATGCACCGATATTCTTATTAATAGAAAAAACTATCACTTACTTGGCCAAGACAAATCACTCGGCGATTGCCACTGATTACCAATAAGTTGTTGGCATTGAGGCAATAGAAAGTGTACACCGAATGATGGCACATGTTGGAAAACATAAGTCTTATCTAGATAACTAAAATGCAAACTGTACGCATGTAAATAGCACCTATCACTGAGCTCATTACCATAAAGTTGATCGCCTAAAATAGGCACGCCAATACTGGCTAAAGCCACTCGTAATTGATGAGTTTTACCACTGAGCGGTTTGAGCAAGTACAGCCGTATGCCTTGGGCAATGCTCTGACTAAAAAACTGTGTAACTGCAGGGTTATCAGTGGTTCGCAGTAATTTATACATGCTGCGACGCGACTTAGCCATATCGCCAATAATCCAACCTTGCTTCTTTTTAGGCTTACCACAGGCAATGGCTAAATAATATTTTTGTACTTGATGCTGAGTAAACATCTGAGTGAATACATTGGCCGCTTGTGGCGATTTAGCCACAATCAATAAACCAGATGTAGGCGTATCGAGGCGATGAACCGGATAAAGCTTATAGCCTAAATCAGCCTCAGCCTGAGCAATCACTCCAGCAGTGCCATCTTGGCTGTGAAAATGGACATTGGCAGACTTACTGATAATAATAAAATCTGTTTGATCACTGAGCAGTTGATACATAAATTATCCAACCAGGATTAAATGCCGAGTGCACTATTATTTAAAGTGAATACTCACCAGCAAACCCGGATTATTATCGTGTAGTGAAATGGTCGCTTTATGGCGCGATAGAATGGCCTTCACCATCGACAAACCTAACCCGGTGCCTTTGTAATGACGACTAGGGTCTAAACGGACTAAGCGATCAAATACTCGCTCTTTATCTTCGTCAATAATACCCGGGCCATTGTCACTAATTTGAATATGCTTCCCCTGTTGGATAATGCTAATTGTTGCACCGTCTGGGGAATACTTGATCGCGTTATCAACCAGATTAAACAAGGCTTGGAACAGCAAATACTTGTCGCCATTAACCTGAATATCATCTTCTAAGCTGATTTTCAGCACTTGGTCGCGACTCTCGGCAATCACTTCCGCCATTTCGAATAAATCTTGACAGATTTGCTGCAAACTCACTGGCTGTAAATCAAGCATTTGCTGGCCTTCTTCAATGCGAGTTAACGATAACATGGCATCAAATGTTCCCAGGCAGTGGTCTAACTCTTCGAGTAACTCAGCGGTGGCATCGGCAAGTTCAGCGGTAGGTTTTTGCGATAATAGCTCAATCCCGATACGTAAGTGTGACAACGGGGTTCGTAAATCATGGGCAATATTATCGGTTACACCCCGAACCGCACGCAAGTTTTGCTCTAATGTGTCGAGCACCAAATTAAATTGCCGCGCAAGCATATCAAACTCATCTTGGCTTTCACTTACCGGCAAGCGCGTCTCATAGTGTCCAGCTTCAATTTGTTCACTTAAGCGGTTGTATTCGACCAGTCGTCTAAGGATGGCTTTTGAGAATATATACCCTAATGCCAGTGTCAGTCCTAAGGTAAATGCCACCGCCCAGAAAGCAGCATTAATGAATTTCTCAATTAGTGCCGCTAACTGATCAGTTCGCGTCGCAATAAGAACTGGACCATAACGGGTAATAACTAGACCACCGGTGAGAATATGCAGCTTATCTGGACCGCCGGTAAAAATAGGGAAATCTCTGGTTTCAGGCAGTTGCGGCATATTTTCAGGTAAAAAAGTCAGTGCGCCGACCATATCAACGCTGTTGCGCCAGGCAATCAAGGCTGTTTTGGGATCGGCAGCACGAATTTGAGCAGCAAAACTACGGCGATTGACTGTTAAAGCCAACTGCTGATAACGTTGCATTTCTGCAGCAAGATGTTTATCTACCTGATTTTGTTGCTCAATCACTAGCTGTCGATAGAGACTAAGCACCAACATAACAATCAATATTGTTACTAATGTAGAGAAGATCAGCGTGATCCGCCACGCACTACTCTGGTAAGGCTTAATGCCTTTTGCAAAGGCGATATCCAGCCCCTCTTACGGTTTCAATTAGCTCACCATGCCCAAGCTCTTCAAACTTGCGACGTAACTTGGCAATGTGCACATCAATCACGTTAGTACGAGGATCAAAATGGTAATCCCATACTGCTTCAAATAGTAATGTGCGGCTAATGACTTGATTAGGATGCTCCATTAGATATTTAAGTAATTGGAATTCTTTGGGTTGTAGCATTAACTCGCTGTCATCAAGGGTAACTTTACGGGTTAATAACTCCATTTTTAGACTACCCACTTCAATATCAGTGGCAGCAGGTTCAACCACATTACGTTGAGCAAGCTTTTCCGCACGCACTAATAGCTCTGCAAACGCAAATGGCTTAGTCATGTAGTCATCACCACCGGCACGTAAACCTTTTACGCGTTCATCAACATGGCTCAAGGCCGATAGAATAAGTACCGGTGTCTTGTTGCCACTGGTACGCAGAGCTGATAATAACGTTAAGCCATCTAACTTAGGCAACATACGGTCGAGGATCAATAAATCATATTGATTATGTTTGGCTAACGTCAGACCTTCCTGGCCATCCGTCGCACTGTCGACTTGATATTTCTGAGCAGTAAATCCATCAGCTACATACTTTAATGTAGTAGCATCATCTTCAACCAGTAAAATACGCATAGTCATAGAGTCTTTAATCCCATTTGAGCAGAGGTAGAGGACGTAGAGTTTCAATATCGAAAGCAATGGTACTTCTACTATCTTGATTGAGTAATTTTAATTCGAGATAACTAATTGATAAATCGTGGTCCAATTCTGCCTTTGTTAAATATCCTTGCTGATTTTCTATCGCAAGAGTCACTAATTCTGAAAACTTCATATGTTTAGCTTCGAGCATTTTAGCAGCATTAACTTGACCAGTATCATCACTTGCGTAGGCAGACGATTTTTCAGTTAATAATATACCGTCTAAGGCCCGATATTCGTATTTATTGATTCGGTGGGTTTCTACGTTAACCATAGAAATTTTATATACCAGCAAGCCTTCCTCGACGTCAACATCAAAGTCACAAATTGTACCTTGATCTTGTTGCTCTAATTGCTCCATGACAGAAATGGGCTTTAAAAAGTTACCATTTATCAATAAGGAATGCATAGATGGGGTGGCCATCACGACACAAGGAAGAAAGCATATTGCTAGCAGCAACCGAACCATCACGAGCCTCTATATAATTGAAAATTTTATTACCTGCCCACTTTACCTAAGAGCAGCCAAAGTCCCAAGAAATCTAAGATTAATAATTGATCATAAATACCATTTTAAATGATGCTGAAGCGCCATTTTATGACATAAAATCAGTATAAAAGATCGAATAGAGTGATCAAACTCGCGCCAATATTAGGCTGTGTTATCTTATTCGGCACTGATGCGTCTCACACGCTAATCGGCGCAGCAAACTGAGCTAAAAAGTTATTTAAAATAAATTAACGATCCAAGTTAAGACAAAGGGCTGTTGAACATTGATGGCTAAATTGGGTTCGAGATAAACAGTTTCTAATACGACATAAGTTGTGGCACTTAGCCATTCTGAGAAAATACCTTATAACTAAAGGGAAAAATCGTTTAGCCGTCCCCTTCTGGCTGCATTCATCTTAAAAGATCAACTGTCTCTGATATTTAAAATATGAATTTGGTCTGACTTGAGCGCTATGGTCGTTTGCACTCCTGCCGCGATTGATAACTTTTGCACTAAATGAGTTGGTACATCAGCATTAATGATTGACCCTATGCCAACAACTGATGCGATCACCCGAGAGGATTCGCCCATTATCAATACAGATTCAATGAATACCTCTAACTTATTTATGCTCTTGCACAGACGACCACTGCTAATGGCATTAAAGCGAATCCCTTGATTGGGAATAACCCAACGAATAGCTTGACCAATCTCTAATGTGGGGACGCTATCACAGATGATGAGCTCATCACCCAGTGTAAACTGAGTGATGTTGCGTTCAATATCTTGTGACACAACTTGGCCATCAAAAATATTTCTCAAGCCCATCTGTCTCGCAACCGCCTCATCATTAGGATGAGATAACACCTCAAAGGGCTTGCCTTGTTGCAGCATCCTACCCTGACTAATTAATATCATTTTATCGGCCAGTAACAAGGCCTCGTGAATATCATGGGTTACCATGATTACCGGTATGGATAGTTGTTGCTTCAAACGCGCTAACTCTATATATAAGCGCTCACGAGTTTCTTTATCTACCGCAGAAAAGGGCTCATCTAATAACAAAATAGCCGGCTCACGTGCCAGCGCTCGCGCAAGCGCAACTCGTTGACGCTGTCCACCCGATAATTGTGCGGGTAAACGATCAGGTAATCCATGCAAATTGACACGTTCCAACCAATCTAGTGCACGTTGCTTTCTTAAGGCTTTGGGCACATGATCAAGCCCAGAAATGACATTATCTAACGCCGATAAATGCGGAAACAAACCAAAATGCTGCGGCATATAACCAATATGTCGTTGCTGTGGTGTGAGTGAAATCGACTGTTGTGCATCAAACCACAACTGTTCACCACAATGAATCTGCCCCTGTTGCGGTAATGTCAAACCAGCAATCATTCTCAGTAGTGTTGTTTTACCACCACCCGATGGGCCAACAACCGCTAAGACCTCACCCGCTTGGCAACTAAAATGCGCTTTCAATGGAATAGGTAGTGTTTGTGAAATATCACAAGTAAGATCAGCGTGGCGAGGCATTATAATGCCCTCCTAAACGCCTCGACATACTGGTAGTGAGTGCTAATGCGCTTACCGCAAACAACAATAAGACTAAAGACATCATCCCTGCCGAATCAAAATCGAATGCCTGCACACTATCATAAATGGCTATTGAGATAGTTTTAGTTTCACCCGCAATGTTACCGCCCAGCATTAACACCACACCAAATTCACCCAGCACATGGGAGAAACACAGTACTAGGGCGGTTAATACACCAGGCCAAATCATGGGTAACTCAACTCGAAAAAAAATCCGTAATCGGCTCATACCGCAACAAGCCGCAGCGTCGCGAATATCAATAGGAATAGTTTCAAACGCACGTTGAATCGGCTGAACAGCAAAGGGAATATTAACAATAATAGAGGCTATGACTAACCCTGAGAAATGAAACACCAGTTGTTGACCAGTTAATTGTTCAACCCACTGGCCAATCATGCTCTGATTGCCTAAACCGACCAATAAGTAATAGCCAATAACAGTCGGGGGCAATACTAATGGTGCCATGATCAGAGCCTCAAGCAATGACTTGCCCTTAAACTGACGGTACGCTAACCATCGCCCAACCACTATGGCCAGCGGAATTAACACTACAACGGTAAAACAACTTAATCTTACCGACAGCCACAGCGCTTGCCAATCCATCAGTCACCCTGCTTAACGACAGGCTTAGGTAAGTTAAATCCAAATTGCGTTAACACTTGCCGCGCCTCATTAGATTGCATGTATTGATAGAATCGCTCGGCCGTTTCAGATGCCTGTGGCATCAATGCCATCCGTTGATTAAGAGGTTGAAATAACACGTCTGGAATAATCACGTAGTTACCGCGCTTAGCAAACTCAGGTGTTAACACCAAGGATAACGGCACTATACCGCCTTGAGTGGAACCACTAATGGTAAATTGGGTCGCTTGTCCGGCATTCTCACCTAAGATCAGCATCGGCTGGAGTGCATCCCATAAACCTTTTGCTTTGAGAACTTCACGGGCACTCACTCCATAAGGTGCATGATCTGGATTGGCAATGGCGAAACGAGATAGCTTTCCATCATCGATTAACTGCCTTAAGCCCACTAGCTCAGGGTCTAAAATCAATGGCGAAGCCTTAGGAGCAGCAAGAGCTAAACGTCCGATGGCATAAACAATGCCCTCGTCTTGAGTAAAGCCCGCTTGATGTAACTTATCAATATAACCTTCATCAGCACTGAGCATCATCTCAAATGGAGCGCCATGCTGAATTTGGGTAATAAAATTACCCGATGAACCATAACTAATCCGCAGTTCCAAGCCTGTTTGCTGTTGAAAACGCGTCGCGATTTCATCTACTGCAAACTTAATATTAGCCGCTGCAGCAATGGCCGGAGCATCGCTGGCCAAGCTTGCGGAACTGAACCCAATCACACCCACCGTCGCCAGTAACGCCGCCATACCACTTGCGTTAATATACTTTACCAGCCGACAAAAAATTGGAGTAATGCTATTAATGAAAGGCATTGAGAGATTATCCTTACTGTATACCAGTAATACGGAACAATATTACTTTTTCCACATTTGAGCCGCTTGTTGATCGCTATCACGCGCTTCAACCCACTTACTGCCAGTATCGCCCGCTTCCAGTTTCCAAAAAGGGGCTTTGGTTTTTAAGAAGTCGATTAAAAACTCACACGCTGCAAAAGCGGCTTTACGATGGGCACTGGTGACACCGATAAAGACTATTTGCTCACCAAGTGTTAGCGTACCCACTCGATGAATAATGGTCACTTTGTTTAACGGCCACCGCTCACAAGCCTGCTGGCTAATCTGTAATAAAACCGACTCTGTCATTCCAGGATAATGCTCTAGGGTTAGATCGGTTACGGCGCAGCCATCATTAAAGTCACGAACTTTGCCAACAAAATTGACTACTGCACCATCCTGATTATCGCAAGCCAAGAGCGCATACTCATCGGCAACGCTAAAATCTTCAGCATGCACACGGACAATAATTTGATTGCTCTGTTTCATATTACCCTCCTGTGACCGGAGGGAAAAAGGCCACTTCATCACCGTCATTTACAGGCGAATCCCATTGGCTCATGGTTTGATTAATCGCCACCAGCAATTTGTCTGATGCCAACACTTTAGCCCACTTATCATCAGTGGCAGCAAGCGCAGCGCGTAATGCTTCGGCGGTGTCTATATTGTCGGCACTGTGTTCGACTTTAGCGGTATCGAGTAATTCGCGAATTTGCGCAAAAAATAACACTTGGATCATAGTGGTCTCTCAATGCATTTATTCATAAAACATATTGGATGAACGTTAGCTCATATAAGGCAGCTTAAGCTTGAAAATGGCCTGATTTACCGCCGCGTTTTTCAAGCAAACGAACTTGAGAAATAATCATGTCTTTTTGTACTGCCTTACACATATCGTAAATGGTTAAGGCGGCGACAGAAGCAGCCGTTAGCGCTTCCATTTCTACACCGGTTTTACCCGATAGCTTACATAAACTGGTAATGCGCACACGATTGTGCTCAGGCTGAGCTTCAAGCTCAACTTCCACTTTAGTCAGCATTAACGGATGACATAAAGGTATTAAATCAGCAGTTTTTTTAGCCGCTTGAATACCGGCAATACGTGCGGTAGCAAACACATCACCTTTGTGATGGCTGCCATTCATAATCATCGCTAAGGTAGTGGGAGCCATATCAATAAAGGCTTCTGCGCGGGCTTCGCGCTCAGTGACGGCTTTTTCAGTGACATCAACCATATGGGCATTGCCATCGGCGTTAATATGGGTAAAACGATTGCTCATGCTGCTACTGCCTTAATAAAAATTCAATGTCTATCGACTGAGCGTCACAAAAATGTCCGCATCAGTCGGTTTAGCTCAATAACCGCTTAACCACCAATAGAGGCAAGATGCTGAGTCACACCGGTAATACCTTGATGTAGATAATGGGTTTCTTTTTTCTGCGCTAATTGACCGTGTAACCGAGTAATTAACTCATCTTGCTGTGAAGTGTCTTGCAATAAATCGCGCAAATCTAGGCCATTTTCAGTAAACAAGCATAAATGTAATTTACCTTTGGCAGATACGCGCAAGCGATTGCAGCTGGCACAGAAATTTTTAGCATAGGGCATAATTAGCCCGATACGACCTTGGTAGTCGGCATGACTAAAGTTCTGTGCAGGACCATCATCAACGCTCGGTAAATCGTATAACCAGCCTTGCTGCTCAAGTTGTTTTTTGATATCAACGCCAGCTAAATGATGCGCATTAAAGTAGTCGCGACCCAAGCCCGTTTCCATTAACTCAATAAAGCGTAAATCAATAGGTATATGTTTAATCCACTGTAAAAACCGTGGTAAATCTTTATCGTTTAAGCCTTTAAGTAATACGGCGTTGACTTTAACCCGCTCAAAACCCGCTTCCAATGCAGCATCAATACCACGCATAACAAGATCAAACTTATTTTCGCCGGTAATTTGATAAAACATTTTAGGATCTAAGCTATCAACGGAAACATTAATACGCCGTAAACCAGCTTCATACCATTCTTTAGCATTCTGCTGTAAACGATAACCATTGGTGGTCATTGCTACGGTATTAATATTGGGATTCGCCGCAACAATCCGCACAATATCAGTGAAATCTTTGCGCAGAGTGGGCTCACCACCAGTAATACGAACTTTTTGAGTGCCAACGGCGCCAAAGCCTGCAACAAGATTTTCAATCTCATTGAGGGTTAAAAAGCTCGGTTTGCCATCGGGTTTATACCCATCTGGCAAACAATAGGAACATTTGAAGTTACAAACGTCAGTGACTGACATTCGTAAATAGTGAAACCTTCGACCAAAACTATCTTGTAATTGGGACATGTTAACCTTTCCAAGTGTGGGAGGTGAATGCATTTCTTTACTCACCCCGGTGGCAAAATTACCACGGCTAACTGCCCATATCATTGACTTAGGACACAAAGCTCGGAGAACCGTCAGATCCAATTATAGGCCTAATTGCCTTTTAACAAATACCCCTTTAGTGAATATCTTAATGAAAAAGATTATATCGTTAACTATTTGTGACTCGTCTCACCCTGACAAGATTATGTTTGCTACTGTGACAAAAGTGAATTTTGCGGTAAGGTAACTAAAAAGATAAACGATCGTTTAGTTATCGTTGTAGAAAAACAATAAACCCGCGATGAACGGGAAACTTTGAAAGGTGACAACATGGAACGCGAGTCAATGGAGTTCGACGTAGTAATAGTCGGTGCTGGCCCTGCAGGTTTAGCAACAGCTTGTCGTTTAATGCAAATATCTAAAGATGCCGACAAGGAAATCACCGTTTGCGTGGTAGAAAAAGGCTCTGAGGTTGGCGCACATATTTTATCGGGAGCGGTATTTGAAGCGGATGTATTGGACGAATTATTTAATGATTGGCGTGAATCTGATATCCCGCTAACGACTAAAGTCACTCATGACGAAATTTATCTGCTTAACTCAGAGAATAAATCGCGCTTAATACCAAACAGCTTTGTGCCTAAAACCATGCACAACGATGGTAATTACATTATTAGTGTCGGTAACTTAGCCCGTTGGTTAGCTAATAGAGCTGAAGCACTTGGCGTAGAAATTTTCCCCGGGTTTGCCGCCAGTGAATTACTGTTTAATGAAGACAATAGTGTCAAAGGTATTTTAATTGGTGACATGGGCGTTGGCGAAAATGGTCAACACAAAGACAGCTACATGCCAGGCATGGAATTACATGCTAAATACACCGTTTTTTCAGAAGGTTGTCGGGGTCACTTAGGTAAACAGCTGATCCAAAAATACCATTTAGACAATGGTAAAACACCGCAGCATTATGGCTTAGGTTTTAAAGAAATTTGGAAAATCCCTGCTGAACAACACCAACAAGGTAAAGTCGTTCACACCGGCGGTTGGCCTCTAGTGAATGGTTCATCTGGAGGGGGATTCCTATATCATATGGAAGACAACCAAGTTGCAGTGGGGTTAATTATTGATTTAAATTACCAAAACCCTCACCTCAGCCCATTTGATGAATTTCAACGTTATAAAACTCACCCAGTGATTGCCAAAACATTAACTGGCGGTGAGCGCTTAACTTATGGTGCACGTGCCATTGCTAAAGGTGGTTTAAATTCACTGCCTAAAATGAGCTTCCCTGGAGGGTTAATTATTGGCTGTAATGCAGGCACACTTAACTTTGCTAAAATTAAGGGCACCCATACCGCGATCAAGAGTGGGATCATCGCAGCCAAAGTGTTAGGCGAAGGCTTGATGGCTGGTATCGAAGGTGGTAAAGATCTCGATTGCTTCCAACAACGTTTTGAAGAAAGCTGGCTGCACGATGAACTGTATCAATCTCGTAATTTTGGTCCTGCATTACATAAGTTTGGCACCATAGTCGGTGGCGCTTTTAATTACATCGACCAAAATTGGTTTGGTGGTAAATTTCCGCTGACCTTTAGGGATACCACCCCTGATTACGCAACTTTAGGCCTAGCCAGTGATTACAATAAGATTGATTATCCTAAACCTGACGGTAAATTAAGTTTCGATAAGCTGTCTTCAGTATACCTGTCGAATACTTATCACGAAGAAGATCAACTGTGCCATTTACACCTTAAAGACCAAAGTATTCCGATTTCGGTCAACTTAGTTAAATTTGATGAACCCGCGCAACGATACTGCCCAGCAGGCGTATATGAAGTGATTGAAGAAGCCGGCGACAAAAAATTTGTGATAAATGCTCAGAATTGTATTCATTGCAAAACATGTGACATCAAAGATCCGAGCCAAAATATTACCTGGGTCACTCCAGAAGGCGGCGGTGGGCCAAACTACCCAAATATGTAAGCTAACCAATACTTAAAATATTGGCTCCGCCGAAAAACGCACTTAAATATAGGTGCGTTTTTTTTGTTTTATAGACTATTATTACTCACATAAAATCAGAACAACCTACGCAAAAAGACTATTTTGTTTACTTAATTAACTTAAGAGCAAAATAACTATCAATTTATTGGCATTGTGTCCGATATATCATAGATATACCATAAGAGGCTGTTGTAGATGAGCACATTTAATACCCTTACCATTAAACAAAAAATATTGCTAACAGTGACAGTTGCTGTACTGCTATCAACAATATTAGTCGGATTACTGAGTCAACGCAGTGCTAAGCAAATTGTCGAGCAGCGTATGCTTAATTCAGAAATGCCAAGCTTAGTCATGCAAATTCGCAATGAAGTAGACCTGCAAATTAGCAGTTTAATGAATGCTGCAGAACAACTAGCCAATAGCAGAATGTTGCTTGGCTGGCTCCAAAATGGTCGCCCAGCGGACCAAGAAAGCCTCGTCATCGCACAATTAAATGACTTAAAAAATCAGTACGGCTTAGCTCAAGCGTCTTACGCCGATCGCGAAACCGCAGCTTACTATACACAAGACGGCTTTTTACGGGTATTAACCCCTGAACAAGACGGTTGGTTTTTTGATTACCGCGACAGTAAACAAGAGCGCATGCTCAATGTTTTTACCGAAGCCAATGGTGAAGTCAAACTGTTTATTAACTATCAGCAGCCAAATGGTCGTGGGCTTGTTGGCTTAGCTAAATCACTAGATGATATGGTTAACTTATTAGATTCATTCAAAATTGAAGACACTGGATTTGTCTTTTTAGTGGATGCTAAAGGTGACGTAAAACTATATCGAGATACCAATAAAGTAGGTAAGGCTAAGCTCAGCACTTTATACCCTAATGCCAATACTAACCAACTGCTAAATAAAAGTGACTTTAACTTAGTTAAAGCAGAAGTTGATGGCCAACACATGTTGATTGCCAGTAGCTATATTGAATCGATGGATTGGTATTTAGTGGCTCAAGTGCCTGAAGCTGAAGTCTTTGCCTTACTACAAGAGTCCGCTTATCAGATCTTAATATGGACCATTCTTATTGCAGTGGTATTTATAGCCATCTCGATTGCGGTTGCAGGTTCCGTCAGCCGCCCTATTGCTCATATTGCCGAGCTATTTCGCAACATTGGTGAAGGCGAAGGCGATTTACGTCAAAGACTACCCGTTAATGGTGATGATGAAATTGCTCAGCTTGCTCGTGGTTTTAATAGCTTTATCAGTAAGATCCAAGATACGGTCCTGGAAGTTGCCAGCACAAGCCAACAGCTAGGTTTATCTGCTATTGATGTATCAAATCAGTCACACCAGACGTTAGATGACAGCCAGTTACAAAAAGACCGTACGATTATGGTGGTTACCGCAATTAACGAAATGGGCGCTACGGTTAATGAAATTGCAACTAACGCTGCTCAAGCCGCAGTCACAGCCCGCGATGCAGATGCGGAATCAATTGAAGGTCAGAAAGTCGTAACACGGGCACGTGAAACCATTAATCAACTATCTAAAGACGTCGAACAAGTCGGTGACGTGATTGAATCATTAGCGACGCACACTAAATCGATTGGCAGTATTTTAGATGTTATTCGTGCAATTTCAGAGCAAACTAACTTATTGGCACTGAACGCGGCAATTGAAGCGGCTCGAGCCGGTGAAGCAGGACGAGGCTTTGCTGTTGTTGCAGACGAAGTCCGTAACTTAGCTTCTCGTACGGCAGCTTCGACTAACGAAGTACAAACTATGATAGATAAACTTCAATCAGAAACGACGCGAGCAGTCAGTGCTATGGAACAATCGCGCAGCCGCTCGCATGAGGGTGTCACAGCTGTTGATGAAGCGAGCCAGTCATTAAGCGGTATTAGTGAACGAATTGCACTGATTAGCGATATGAACATACAAGTTGCAGCCGCGACGGAAGAGCAATCAACTGTGGTTGAAGACATTAATCGTAATGTGACTGAAATCAACGATATTACTCAACGTACCGCAGAAACAGCTCATGCCGCTGCACACGCAAGTGAATCATTGAACCAATTAGCCACTCGACTAGATACCCTAGTTGCTCGTTTTAAAGTGTAAATGCGATAAATCGTTTTAACAAAACGCCACTCATTTGAGTGGCGTTTTTTATGCTCATGGTTGTTGCCGATCACGATATATTTATCATGCTAGTTATTTCAGAAACCGAATAGTCAGTGGATACTGATAAGCTTTGCCATCGCTGGCTTTCACCATTGCGATGATGGTACAAATAATGTCGAGTAATGCTAACGCTGCCAGTAGTAATACGCCCACACCAATAAAAATCAATATCCCAGACACTAAGGCATAAATCATTAAACTTAGTTTGAAATTAATGCAGTTCTTTCCACATTGGTTTACAAACTCAAACTCGTCTCGCTTCATTAACCAGATAATTAACGGCCCAAGAACACTGCCCAGAGGGAAAATATAACCGACAAAACTGGCGGCATGTACTAATAATCCCATATTTTTAGCGTCTTTGGATAACGTGTCTGTTAGTTCGGTCATGTGATATTCCTTATCAAGATTTCTTATAATATTATGGTTAACTAACTGGCATTGCCATACAAGCGCATCGCCCAATCTTCTATACTTTGTTGATCAAGTCGGCGCTGTAATGAGTTAACCCAAGTTTGCGCTAAACCTTCACATTCAAGCAGTATCTGATATTGCGCAGCATCAAATTCTGCTAAAAAATATATCTGCATCGCTTTAGCGACACTGATATCCGTTTTTCTTTCTAACAAAACAATACTGTCATTCGGATTAATATCGCCTTCCGATAGCACTCGGTAAAACCAGCCACACATGCGACTTTCTTGCATTGCTAAAGCAAATTTAGGGTGACCAAATTGCAAGTTGAGTTTAAAACAAGGTGATCGCGGCTGGGTAACTTGTAATGTCACATCTCCAATTTGGACTATATCACCAATATAAACTTGCGCCTCATTAAGGCCGACAGTACTGATATTCTCACCCATTGAAGGTGCATCAAAAAAGGTCGACATTAAATCCCAGCGGCGGTACTGACCATAATGCTCTCGCGGGAAATGATGCAGCACTCTATCTAGCCCGCCATGATGCTTAGGATCAGCCTCGCTATTACCGATAACTCGATCAAATTGCACGGTTAACTGCTTAGCGATATGTTTTTGGTTAATGCAACTGGCAACACCATTATGCATTTGCACTTGATCACCTAAATATAACCCAGAAATACCTTTCACCCATAGCTTACTCATCCAGCGGGTCCTTGCTTAAACATGATTACAGAGTGCCAATATACCCAATTTTCAGACAAAAAAAAGCCTTACTGGGGAAGAGTAAGGCCATAAATATAATGGGAGATAATACTTAAAAACATAGTGAAAAATGATCTTAACCATCCGACACTATAAAAGTTGTTTAGACGGACTTATCATAAGCGCTAACAATGACACTAAAATGACAATCGAAGACTATTTTAGTCATGTGCATAGACATGTATTCATCCTCAAAGTTAATCATTACTCATAGCCGTTAACTTAAGTACTGTTTTAAGGCCTCGCCAGGAATTGAGCTTTGGGTGGCAACGGCAAATGAGGCCCACAAAGCGCCTTCATGCATCGCATCGGTAATTGACATCTGCTGACATAAACCATGAATAACCCCAGCAGCATAAGCATCGCCGGCCCCAGTGGTGTCAATAACGTCAGCAGTAACCGCGGGCACATGTTGTTCACCGTCGGCACTGTACACCATAGCTCCCTGGTCACCATCGGTGACAATAAAGTACTCCAATGTATCACCCGCAATCGCGTAAGCAAATAGCCATGGGTCTTGATTACAGCGCCCTTGCATATCGGTAATCGACGCGATGAGTACATGACAAGGACGGTTACGTTCATCTTTCGCCAGTTGAGATATCACTTTGCAGTTAGGATTGGATGCAATAGCATTTGCCGCCCAAACACCAGCACCTTTTGCCGAAGAGTTAATATAAAAGGCATCCCAATGATGCCATTTAGGCGGCACTGGCAGTTCAAAAATAGGTCGCTGAGGGCGAATAATGGTGCGCTCACCATCTGGGGTCATCACCAATAGCATCTCACACGTATTGCCATTAAAACGATGCACTAAGCGACAATCAAGCCCTAAAGTGCTGGCCTTAGCTAAAATCCAATCGCCAATATCATCACTGCCAACCTCACTCACCAATGACACATTGTGCTGGGCCCATACTAAACCTAAGCCAGTGTTCGCGCCGCCACCGCCTAAACGTAACCCACCGTCTTGATAATGAAATCGACCACCGGTTTGTAAGGGTTTATCAAGCATTAGAATGCGATCACAATTAATATTGGCAAGCAAAAGAATATTAGCCATGCAACTCACCTAAAAAAGTGTAGTTAAAAAGAACCTTGAGTATAACAAAAAGGCCGTGATTAACACGGCCTTTGGTGGTTGATCACAGGATCACATATCCGCTTCAGCAAGTGGTTGACGTAATTGGGCGCGCACATTGTCCATACCCGAGTAAAACTCCTTCATCATCAATAATCCGAGCATTTTGCCATTGTCGGTCACAATCAGTTTGTCTGGATTAATAGGATCATTTTTTAGTGCCCCCATCGCTTTCATTGATGCCATTTCTTTAAACAAGGCGGTATCTAGATTAACGTTAAAAGTATCGCGAAAATATTGACGCGATAAACGCCCAGAAAACATCCCCAGTAAAAAACGATACTGCATGACTTCTTTTAGCTGATATTTTTTCTGTTGCTCAACAGCCATTCGACCTTCAGCAATACGTTGTTGATATTTTTTTAGCGAAAAAGTATTTACATATAAGGTGTCATTTAAAAAACTAAATGAGCCTGAACCGACACCAAGATATTCATCATAGTCGATCACATACTCATCAAAACCTTCATCATTGGTTTTACCAAACGCCCATGCAGACAATTGAGTATATTGTCCAGTTAAGCGATTTAAAATTTGGCGGTACTGATTAACCATTTCACCATGAGGTGCTGCCAGATCTGCTTTGACACTTTTACGCGTTTGATGGGTGATCATCAATGGATAAGTGGTAATTTGGCGCGGATCGAGTTTAGACGCCATTTCAAGGTCAGACCGAATAATCTCTTCTGTTTGCCCACGAAAGCCAAAAATCAAATCAACGTTAATGATCGGAAATAGCTCTTTAGCTGCCATAATGCGGTCAAAGGTTTGCTGGCCTGAACCAAACTTATCTAATCGATCAGTCATTTTTAAAATGCCGTCGTCAAAGCTTTGTACCCCAATCGACATTCTGTCGACCAAACCTTTTAACTGCTTAAACTCAGGGCTGGCTAAATGTTGTGGATCCGACTCACAAGAGACTTCTTTAATGCCAGGAAACAGATTTTTTGCGTGTTCAATTGTGCGGGCTAATTCATCTTCAAGTACGGTAGTCGTTCCGCCACCAATGTACATAGATTCAAACTCATAGCCTAAATCTTTGGCCATTTGCATTTCTTTGCGCAGCGCCACAAAATATTCGCGCGCTTTGTCTTCACGAAATAAAAATCGGTGAAAAGTACAAAATGAACACAAGGTATGGCAAAACGGAATGTGTGCGTACAACATATATTTTTTGCCTTCAACGGGCTTAGGCATGCGGTCTGTTGAGATGGTGTCGAGACGCAAATTCTTATCAACATAATATTGCATCACCCGCTCCATAGAACTGATCATCCAATTGGGTACCGTAATATTTGACTGATAAGGTTTAATCAGCTCATGACTGGCTGATTGAATAATTGGAGACATAAAAAATCCTAACTGAATGAGTCACTGAGAGCAAAAACCATTGATAAAAAGCGCTAAATAAAAGACGCACTGTAGATGCAGGAAATCAAAATAACACTTTATAAATTGCTAAAATGCGAACTCGCCAACAAATACATAAACTAACACGCTTATCCTTACCCATTTGTTAAGCAGATCATGTTTTAGACACTGCTGTTAGATCGCCAATGAAACAGTTTATGCAGCAACCAAAACAAACATATAAAATAAAGGCTTGATCGCGCACTATCGAATAATTGGTTAGGAATAAAATAGAATCTGGATACTCTTAGTCTTAGTCTTAGTGCAGCATTTAGGGAAATAATAGCGATTAAGCTGCAACCAATTTAAATGAAATCATAAATAATGTTGGCTGATTAGGATAGACCTTCTGAATAAGCAGCTTTAACTCTGCTAATGGCAAGCTTTCTTGGGCGGCATGAAACTCATTAATGTCAGCAAAGGCTAATGGCTCAACCGCCAAAATCATAATGTCACACACTTTAATATGGTTTTCGAGGGTGAACACCTCAACTTGGCTACCAGGTTGGTAATGGCTCTCGCTTATATCGCGGATAGTAATGGTTTTTAGTCCAGATGCGACTAACGGCGTTAAAAATTCAAAAAAGGTAATTTGCGTTGGCGCAGCTGACATAGGGAAACCTTAACAGAAAACATAAGATGGGTTTATAGCACCTTATCGATATAAAATATTATAACCTAGCGCACTCGCCCGGGCTTTGATCAAAGTAGCGCTTAAACTCACGACTAAACTGGGCAGTACTTTCATAACCCACTTGTGTCGATACCTCTTTGACCTTGAGTTTTTGCAGTTGCAGTAATGCTTTGGCCTTATTCAGGCGAATTTTCTTCAAGTATTGTATCGGTGAAGATGCGGTGACTTCTTTAAAGCAACGATGAAATGCAGACGGGCTCATATTAACTAGGCTGGCTAATGTGTCGACTTCGACCGACTCACCATAATGCTTATGAATATAACTGAGGGCTTTTTCAACCCTAGATAAACGTGTGTGGCTTAAAGATAATGCATACAATGGCGCTGCGTTAGGTGAGTCTAACAAACGATATAACAGCTCAAGCACTAACGCCTCACCCATCACTTTAGCCTCAAGCGGTGATTGCAATGCTTGTAATAGTCTAATCACGCTACAATCCATGTCTTCAGTGTTGTCTGCAACAAAAAAACCACTCTGACGCGATTCATTTAAATCTTTGGGAATTTGATTATGCTCGTCCATCAGCCGAATAATATAATTAAGCTGTACTAAGTCGATATCAACCATCAACACTAATACCGGTTCTTCAATACTGGCGAAGGTTTCACACTCTACCGGCAATGGTACCGTCATCACTAATGAACGCTGGCGATCGTAATCGAAGCTTTGATTGTCTAAGTAAACCCGCTTTTTACCTTGGCCAACAATGAGTACACCTTGCGAGTAGCACATTGGTCCACGCGCGCCATACTGCGAGCTACGAAATACATTAACACCCGCTAAATGAGTATGATTAACGCCCTCTTTAGGCGCAAGCGGCGCCATTAATCTTGCTATCTCACTCATACCCTTCCCCTCAGAATAAATCATGGTGATGATACTAGCAAAAAAGCAGAAAAAGGTATTTAATTTATCTAAAAATCATCATATTCATACAATAAAGATAGGAATAGGCATGAACACGATAGTTCTGTGTATGTTTATTTTGACTCAAAGGGCTATCATAGCCAGATGATTTATCGTTGCTGTTGTGTATAAAAAACCTATATACACAAGAAGCCAACTCTTTGTTTCAGCGCAAAACCAAAAGGCGTCTATTATGCTTAATTTTGATTATCGTAACCCTACACATGTTGTTTTCGGTACAGACCGTATCGCAGAGTTAGATCAGCTTGTTCCAGCCAATGCAAGAGTATTAATCACTTATGGCGGTGGCAGCGTTCAGCGTTTTGGCACATTAGATAAAGTTAAAGCTGCATTAGGTGACCGCGTAGTATTTGAGTTCGGTGGCATTGAAGCGAACCCTAAGTACGACACACTCATTAAAGCGGTTGAAGTTGCTCGTAAAGAAAACATCGACTTCTTACTCGCTGTTGGTGGTGGCTCAGTGATGGACGGTACTAAGTTTATCGCTTTAGCGACTCAGTTTGATGGCGACACGGCAAGCTTATTACATCACGGCTTTACACCGGTACCCGTGGCTAATGACAAGGTTATTCCACTGGGAGTTATTGCAACGCTTCCTGCAACGGGTTCTGAAATGAACGCCTTTGCAGTAGTCAGCTATAAAGGTGGTAAATTCCCAGTAAATCATCCATGCGTTTACCCAACGTTTGCCATGCTCGATCCAGAATTGACTTTTAGCTTACCAAAAATCCAAGTGGCAAATGGTGTAGTCGATGCCTTTGTACACGTACTTGAGCAATATGCGACCTATCCTGTTGATGCCCGTGTACAAGACCGCATGGCTGAAGGTATTTTACGTACCCTAATCGAAGTTGGTCCTATTACGGTTGAAGAACCAACCAATTATGATGCTCGTGCTAACTTAATGTGGAGTGCAACATCGGCCTTAAACGGCATGATCGGCACTGGCGTCCCTTTAGATTGGTCGACGCACATGATTGGCCATGAGTTAACTGCATTATTCCATATTGACCATGCGCAAACCTTAGCCGTTGTGTTGCCATCATTATGGCGCGTATTAAAAGAGCAAAAGCACGCTAAATTAGTGCAATACGCTGCACGCGTTTGGGATATTACTGAAGGTGATGAAGGCAGCCGTGTAGATCAAGCGATTGATAAAACAGAGGCGTTCTTCAAGCAAGTAGGGTTACCGACACGCTTGCGCGATCATGGTGTCACTCAAGATCAGCTTGGCCTAGTGATAGATGCTTTAGAAGCACACGGTATGACGGCATTATCTGAAAGCGGCAAAGTGGATTTAGCTACCAGTCGCAAGATTTTAGACATGGCGTGGTAATAGTACTGATAACCCAAACGATAAACTCATTGATCGTTTGGGTTTGAGTTACCACTGATACAAAAAAGGGCTTAACAATGACTATCATTGTTAAGCCCTTTTTATTGCCCCGAAACGGACGACGAATGCGCACCATAAGTTGCTAATCAATACCGTTACTTAACAGACTAGGGCTCAATAGCTCAGTGCCTACTTATTAGTTAACGCGCTAATGCGGAGTCACATTTGAGAATAAATTCATCACAACGACACCGACTAAAATGAACGCCATCCCCACCAGTGCACCTAAATCTAATTTTTGCCCATACATCACCCAAGCAATAAGTGTAATTAATACGATACCCAGTCCAGCCCAAGTAGCGTAAGCAACACCAACAGGAATACTTTTTAGTGCGAGAGATAAAAAATAAAAAGATAATACGTAGCCGACAACAACTACGATTGAAGGCGCTAATTTTGAAAATCCATCACTGGCTTTTAGCGCTGAAGTGGCTACCACTTCAGTTAAAATGGCCACACTTAAAAATATCCAACTTTTCATGTTTTACATTCTATAAAGACAAAACAGCCGGGAAGTATAAAGCCTAAATAATAAAAAAACAGTCTAGTCTTTTATCTCCTCTTCTGTGCCACAGTAGATTTAACAACCACATAATACGTGACTAACATCGCCATTTATTAATCGATAACATTACGGTTGTAAGCAGAAAACATTAAGCAGCTATCTTGATCATTGTGCCTGTGACCTATCGGCGATAAAAACGATGAGCGACAAGATGTGAAAAATATGGCTGGCGACACCTAGAATCCATAGCTGGAATCAATGAGCGAAAAATTATAATTCAGCGATAAAGTTAACCCTAAACACACAGCCAGCATAAGCTAGCTATTGTGGCTTGTAGCACCTTTAACGACAAACCAAAGCATGAATATCAATGTATTAGACAAACAAAGACTATCAACAAAGCTACACGCCCATCTCGATGGCTTTTTTAGGCGTAAAGCTACTGCCGATAGAGGCGATAATCACTAAACCGATTGCGGCCCACTGGAGCAAGGTCAATTGCTCACTTAAAATAATGAAGCCCGCCAATGCGGCAATCGCAGGCTCTAAACTCATCAACACACTAAAAGCTTGTGTCGGCATATTTCTCAAGGCCACCATTTCCAAAGAATAAGGCAAAGCGCTGGATAACACCCCGACTAATAATCCAAGCGGTAACACTTCCCAGCTCAGTAATGCCATGCCTTGGCTAACTGCGCCAATAGGTACCAGAACGACTGCAGCAACAGTCATGCCTAAGGCAACGGTGATGCCACCTGATGCTTGCTTGCCTGTGCGAGTTCCAAACAAAATGTAACCAGCCCAACATGCTCCGGCGCCTAATGCCATTAATGCACCAGTGAGATCAAGCCCTTGTGCGCTAGATAAATCAGGCATTAACAGCAAAATCCCCGCAACAGCACAGGCAACCCAAAACAGATCACTTTTGCGCTTAGAGCCAAATAAAGCGACCGCTAAAGGGCCGGTGAACTCCAGCGCAACAGCTATCCCCAGAGGAATGCGATCAATAGCTAAGTAAAACAGGATATTCATCCCACCTAAACATAGGCCATAAATAATAATACTCTGCCAATCTCGGCCTTGTGGTAATGCTCGCCATGGGCGAAACACCAACCAAAGTACGGTAGCAGCAAAGCCTAAACGCAAAGCGGTGGTGCCTTCTGGCCCAACCAAAGGGAAAAGTTGCTTGGCTAAAGAAGCGCCGGATTGAATGGTCACCATAGCCAGTAACACACTACCGACAGCGGTCAGAAGTACACGATTGATTTGCATTTAGAGGATATCCAAAAATAAAAAACGAAGTGCTGGGCCGGCATTCTACCTGAGACAGATAAAACCCTGCAGCAATAATTACCGTCTGTCACACAAGTTATATCATTCAGATACCGAAAAGATAACAACAGAGGTTGATGATATGTGAGGCCGTCGACCGGCTAAGCAAAAATTCACAGAGTTAATTATCTACTCGACATAAAGACTGGCACAACGATGGTTAAATGTAGATAAGTTAACTGAGCATCATCCTTTTTGTTGACTCCCTTTGTCGTCTGGAGATTGTCCAATGTTACCTAACGATAGTATTGATTATGCGGTTAACATTAACCCCAGCATACCAAGGCAAAACCCTAATACCGCTCCCATTGGCGGTGCCCAACGTTGTTCTAGTTTTACCTGAGGAGCTAAATCTTGAAATATTGAATAGAGAATACCGCCAGAGGCAAACAGCATGACTGCGGCAATCACTTTTGGCGACTCTGAAAGCCATAAATAGCCAGACATGGCTGCTATGGGGCCCAGCAATGCCATAAAACAAAACATAAGAATAATTTTATGGGGCCGAAAAGCAGAAGAGCCATTTAACTCACGATAAGCACTAAATCCTTCTGGCACATTTTGGAGCGCGATTAACGCTGCAAGTAAAAATGCATTACTGCTGCCCGTTGCAAATGCGGCTCCCAGAGCAATGGACTCAGGGATAAAGTCAGCCAGCATTGCAGCAAGCTGGCTAGCAGGCGTCGCTATTTTTTGCAGGTAAATATCAAGGGCCATAAAGCTCAGCCCACCGACCATAAACCAGATACAAGCAGATAATGGCTTAAGATGCGCTATACCCTCTGGTACTAAAACCAAAGCAACGGCAGACAATAGTGCCCCACCGCCAAAAGCCATGACACTGTGCCTAAACTCCTGCTCAAGCCACTCACTGCTGACGCTCTCAAAACGGGCAATTAAGGCCCCTAATGGCATAGCCAAACCAGCAAGCAATGTGGTTGCTAAAACCGTTAGCAGCAAAGACATGATTAAATCCTTAAAAGAGTATTACGCTGCTGTAACCTGCATAACAGGACTAAGCTATGTGAGACGATATGGGTCATCCAACATCGTCATCATTTAAGACAGGTGCTGACTCATTATAAATCAAGCGCCTGATGAAATGGCTCCAGTAAATCATATAAAAACAACCATGTCAGCCATGTTGAGAATAGACAACATCACTTGTTTCAATATGAAATTTACATTTCTTCTCTAACTTGGCCATAAGCTAACATGGCGAACAGCCCTGTACCGCCAATAATATTGCCCAGCAGCATGGGACCGATATGGTGTGATAGCGCAGTGAACATATTCATCTCCCCATTGACAACAAGGCTAAATATTTCATTGGAGCCAGCAATAACATGAGTAAAGCCTCCAGCTGCAATTAACCATGTAAACATAATAATAACCAGCACTTCAGACCCTTTTGCCGAGGGCAACATCCACACCAGTACGGCTATAAAAAAGCCCGCCGGAATGCCGCGCATCAGTGTCTCTGCCGGCGTTAACTCGGCGACATGGCGTGATATCTGGAGAACCGCGCTAAGGATCTCTTCTGTTAAAACGCTACCGTGAACGAAAATAGCCGCGGTAAACAAAGTGCCAACGAAATTAGCGGCCAATACCACAGCCCACAAGCGAGCAGTACACACCAGACGACGCTGTGTTGTGCTGGCTAGCAGCGGCAGTACGACTGTGATGGTGTTTTCAGTAAACAGCTGCAGTCTTGCTAAAATGACGAGTACAAAACCAAAAGTGTATCCAAGGCTTTCAATAAGCGACAAATAAGGGTGATCGGAGCCTAGATTACTTCGGATGATACCTTCAGCCAACACCGATGATGAAATACCGATACCAGCCGCGATACCAGACCACCACAAAGAGAGTAGCGGCCGCTGCAGCTCCTCCTGACCTTCACGCAGAATAATAGAATAGACGGTGAGAGATGAAAGACTGCCATGCTCATCCACAGCTTCACGCTCTGAACCTGTCAACGCTATCTCTACTTTTGTTGACTGCTTCTGCCGCTCTTCACGTTTAACAGCCTTGTTGTTTGGCTGTAGATCGTCGATTGTTGACGACTTAGTATTATCGGCCTGTTCAGGTACAGGTTGTGTCATATTGCTATCCTTCTCTGACTAAAATCCAGCTTGATGTTATAGCTAAGTGCATAAAGAATAGATGCTTTATGTCATCTATTCAACAAACACAGCGAGCAGTATAATGGTCTGGCTAGGGTATTACTGGTCGATAATGTACCTGCGAGCTTGTGTTTACAGAACCGCTATTGAATATAAGAGATGAATTAAGCCAGTCCAAACCGAACGGTTTGCATCACTGATAGCAAACGAGTAATTGATTTAGTACACAAAGCGCATTGACGTATCAGCGTAATAAAACTGGCGTATGAAATACGCTTATTATCAAAATGAATTGCGCATGTGAAGTTATCTATTGCCTTTTTGAGCTAACGATTCATAGGCGATTTTTACACTTTCATGTCCGTATACTCGCTCTAACTTTCGTACAATAAAATGCCCTCTGGCCATGTCTTGAAAATGATCAATAAACAAAGTATTGATGACTGCGCCACCAGCTGCGCCGATAGCGGGTACAGCTTGAGCTGCAGCTTTTTGCGTCACTTGAACGCCAAACTTTTCAGCGATTTTAGTAATTAACTTAACTAAAATAGGCGCGGCCTCATCGGTAAGCCCTTTTTTAAGCATAAATTCAGTGGCTTCAGACACAGATTTAGCTAGCGTAGCGCGTATGGCAAAGTATCCTGATTCACTACTATCATCCAAATCACTTGCGCCTCCTAATGCAAAGACCTCTAAACAAGCCATCTTGGTTTCCAGCGTAGTAATCAACTCGCCTTCACTTCGAGCAATATCAGCGATAGAGCGCAACATTATTGCTGTCGAAATAGGAAGCTCAACGGCAATTGCAGCTAAGCCAAAAAAACCACCCATACCACCACTCACCGCAACGCCTAATTTATGCCAAACATTAGACGACTGTTCTCCGGGAATATCTTTCATTGTAAATATCGCCGCATCAGACGCTTTAAGTAGCGATTTTTCTGTGACTTTGGCAATATTTTTATTCCAGTTTTCAGGTAGTAACGCTAAACCTTTTTCAATAGGAGTACCTATAAAGCTAGTTATTTTTACCGCTAGCCCAGGGTTTTCTAATAGCGATTTAGCAACCAAAAGCTCTTTTCTGTGTGATTCTGAAATATTCACGTAAATTCCTTAGTAGTGAGACAAGGCACCTGAGCAGTTCTATAATAAACCTAAATCACTGAAACTAATTTGACGTAAAATAGCGTCGGTTGCAAATCAACTTAAAGCTCTTATTCAACAATAAGCCTACAGTTTCCTATTACCAAATCCAACATCATCGCTTGCGACAATCATTATCTGTCAGGTTTTCCAGATAATTGCTGCCGCAAAATTTATTCATTAGTGCAATAAAATCGAGCGATATAAAATATGCAGATAGGCTTAATCTCAAGCTGAACTGGGATTGTTGATTTGGAGTTTCGGGTGGTTAATCACTATGTAACTTAGGATGACTCTTCGACTGGGGGTAAATAATCACGACCGTCTTTAGCTAAATTACTCACACCAACTGTGAGGTCATTTAGTGCACTACCATAGTTATCACGACAGTGAATACAAGGACTCATTGTATTCACAAAGCGGCCTTTTTTAGTATATTTTCTCAAATAGGCATGAGAAATAGTTACATTACTTCGATGTAGCACAATCGCATCACCCAATTTTTGCCTCAAATCACTTACAGCTGCATCTTCAGCGCACATGCTGTCATTGGCACGGCCCCAACCGATGACTTCCTTGTCGGGATTGCGATGTAAATATTTAGCCGCAACCCAAGGCCCACCATGGTAACCGGTTAGCCTACCATCAGGATAGTTAGAGGGTCTATTGGCCAACTCATAGGCCATAAGTTCAAGTTTATCGATTGGTGCCCTATCGCAAAGGGTGTCATGAAAAGCCGGACGAGTATTGGTGACAAAATAATTATGATTGTGGCTTATTTTTAAATCTTGGCAATGATGTGAATCTTCAACTTTATTGATCTTGTCTATCTCAGCGACAGCATCACTGCAGGCAACTATTTTATCACCGATGCTCAGTTCTTCAGCCTTTACCCATACCTCAGTTAGAAGGTAAAAATGATGATCTTCTACAACCAGCATCGAGGTTTTTAGGTCACCAATAGAATAGTTAATCTCTAGCATAACGGCAGTAATATTTCCAAATAGTGGTTAAATCGGCATAAATGAGTATTCTTACCGACTTAGAGAATACTCACTGAACCATTTGTCATTGGTTATTATGGTTTAAGGTACTTTTGACAGATAGATGATGCATCCAAACTTGAATTAAACAAAAAGTCTTTACCCATAATCGAAGTCATTTGTGATTCGACTACCAGCGGGTTACTAATTTTAAATAATTTGCGTTTGTTAAGCTGACTTCGCATTAAGTACTCGCAATGCCATTGATAGAAAAGTTTATCAAACTTGCCATTTTCAATCATTCTCAGTAAACCAACCTTGATTCTATTCGCTAACCTAGGCTTTGTAGGTGATACATAATAATAAGTCGCCAGAGGGATATTAAGCACAATATGTTCATCTACAATTAATTCAGGATAACGCTTTTGAAATAACTCAACCTCTTGATAAGCCTCATTCACTCCACGCCCAAATGTGATAAAACGTCCTTTTGAAAGCATATTGAATAAACTATCGTACTGCGCGCTCTCCACCACATCGAATCCTGCTTGTTTCATAGCAACCCTGGTAGACCACTGACTACCTGAACCGGTTCGCAGCCTCATCAATTGCTCTAGTGAATCAATATTGGCCAACAAGTTTTTATTTTCATTTTTAATAATAAAAACTCTAAACCCTTGAATGCCTTTGCGGATGGGGATAGGGATAGGAATGAGCTTTGTATTCCACTCTTCATTTGATGCTTCGGCCATAACATTAATCGTTTGGCCATCCTGTAATGATTTAAATATCCGATTTCGACTCATCACCAGATTCGTCACTTCAATAGAAGCATCCCCAAAATCGGCATTGGTCTCTTGAATAATTAAATCTAACAGCTCATAAGTATATTGATAGCGTCGATCACTTTCTGAGACAGAGTGATTTATAACGAACTTGTCCGCTGAACAAGCATAAGGGAAATAAACTAGGTTACATAGACTTAGAAAAAGTAAATACACACACAAACGCAGTAAATTAAAATCCATATTAACTCTCTCGTTTTTAAAGCCAGTCCTATTTATTTCATCCAAATACTACGGTTAGACAATAGTGAATGTTAGCTTAATTACTCAACAATAGCAGGTGTAACGAAAACTTTTTAATTTTATGACGTTATGGGCGTTAAAGTTTGCAGCGTCTTCCAGGCGGCATGGTATTTAGCCATCCGCTCAAGATCTTTTGCATCAATAACCTTTAAACGTAAAATATTGATATTATCCTCAATATCAGCGATTTTAACTTTGACCGCCAATGGATTAGCGGTAACGCGATTGATAAATTGATGGTAACTTTCATCACAGCTCTTAGATAACAATTGCACTGCGTTTACTACATCTAATGGGATACCTTCTTCCAGGAGATACTCAGCAGTATAATCAGAATCTTCTATAACATCGTGAAGCAAGGCAACAGCCATTTCGTATTCAGTATCCATTTTGGCCATGACCCTAAGTGGATGAAGAATATATGCTTTCCCTGCCTTATCTTGTTTCCCCGAATAAGCTTGTAAAGCGATTGCTAATGATTTCTCGATGATGTTCATAATTTCTCTTTAGGGTTAATCATTTATCCTTAGAAGCACCAGATAATATCTGTTTAACTTTGGTAGCAAATCAACAGTAAATAACGTTGTTTATTTGATAATATTAACGTTGCACAACCAGCCACTAATGCCGTACGACCGTCACTTTAAATAATAGTCCAAGCCATTACTTAGTGGTTATATTTCGATGGTTCAAATCGATAATGCCTAGCCATGTCATAATCAAAAATCAATTTTAGGCGCAAAACCAATATAATGAACAATCATAGGATTACCGGTTGTAGCGTCAACCTGAGCGATAACCATATCAATATGGGGTAAATTCTCTGGCAATATCCAAGTAACAACATCACTAACAGCATAAGCTGAGTCATGAGTCCTAATGGTTAACGATTTACCATGCCTTTTAAAGAACGTCTGCAAATGAGCAGCACGTCGCTGGTGTATATTTCTATCTGTAGAATTCAGACCCCAAAGTCTTTGAGAAGGATAAAGAGAAAAGTGTACGCCTATCTTGGTGCACTAGTTGTTGCAAATCAGTACCAATTCCTTGGTAGACTCGAATAATCATATTTGTGCATACACAGATATTTTAGCTACATCACCATTGAGATAATGGTATTGAGATATAAGAACCGTCATACAAAATCTGCTGGGGTGTTCTATTAAGCAAACTCGAGACAATATCGTGATGAAAGTCTACTGCATGAATTACTGGACTAAAAAATAACACGCAAAACAGTACTGACTGTCCCACTAACCATCCTTAGAATATAACATTCACCTGCTAAACCCTGAAAACCTATGCTACTAAGCCAGACCAAACATATTTACACTCACGTATACAGCAAGCTTTGTACCCGCTAACGGATCACTTCGATTTTAACGTCAAGAAGACCTGTAGATACATTGCCTATACTGCTAAAAGCCGACTTAGAAAGATCAATGATGCGTCCTTTAACAAACGGACCACGATCATTGATTTTGACGGTAACACTTTTACCATTATTAATATTGGTGACTTTTACATTTGAACCGAATGGTAAATCTTTATGGGCTGCTGTTTTTTGATTGTGGCGATAGAGATCCCCGCTAGCCGTTTTCTTATTTTGGTATCTATCTGCATAATGTGAGGCTTGGCCAGACTCAGTAAAACCGATCCAATTGCCACCAACATCAGCTGGCATCGAAGAACAGCCTGCCAACATAATGGAAAACATTAAAAACTGAAATTTTCGTGAAATAGCGACCATGGTTTGTCTTTTTAGTGTGTCCACATAACGAGCCGGCTAAATTACTCGTTTTCTTGTAATTTAATAATGTCAGAAACACTAACTGACTTTGAATAATGATTCAAATGAAACCGTTATTTTGATTACCGTATGTTGATCTCTCAACGTTGTTTTGGCAAAGAATCGTTGGCCCATAACAATAACAATAGTGATAAAACTGAGACTTTTGGGTGGCGTTATGCCGTTAAAAAGCCGATAACGCAGTTAAAATGGTCAATAAAAAACACCTTGTCAGTGACCTAACAAGGTGTTTTATATCTGCAATCAACTAGTGTACTAACACCAGAGTGCCAGGGTTACTCTTTGTATTTTAAAGTACCATCGGCTTTGATTTCGTCATACCACACATTATGATGTTGTGAAGCCCAGTTTTCGTCACAATAGCCCGATAACATGCACTCCATCCCGCCCTCACTGAGTACGGTTCCCATCCAAATATGCACTATAGTAAATGCGATTAAGATCGTCGCACTAAGACCATGTATCAACAAAGCGAGCATCGACAGTTCACGCGGCAAATCCAGTGTCGGAAACACTAACATAATACCGCTTAAACTGATGCTTAGACCAAAAATAGCTAAGGTCCAAAACCACATTTTTTCACCCGCATTGGCAAAACCACTGTCTGGGTGTTTGCCTTTAAACGGACCAAAGTTAATGTAGCCGCCAACCACTAAAAACCATTTCAAATCATACATCTTGAAAAATTGTAGTGGCATCCATTTGATGATACATGCTAGCCAAGACACCATAAAAATGGGGCTAGACCAATCATGGGCAAATTTACTGAAGGCTATAACCCCTGCCCATATACCGTCTCCGACATATGGGGCTAAGAGATGTCGCCCAAGCATAATAATCACACCTGTTAGCATCATGGTTAGGCAAGATACTGCCATAATCCAATGTAACCAACGATCGGCTGTGCTCCAACGAAGTACCATTTTTCCTGAAAAGCCCTTACTTAATCTTGATGGACCATTGACTAAGTAAAACACTAAAAAGGCCCCAAAAACCCCCACTATGGCTAAGCCAAGTGCTGGTTTTAGGTAAGTATTTCGCAATATTTTGCCTTCATTACCCGATACATTAATCAGAACATCAGCATCAAGGCCTTTGTCTGTACTGTATCCGGGTTCGCCAGCTTTTACTGCGCGCCAGAGATCTGCATCACTGGTTTTAGACTTTGCTTGTTGCTGACTTGATTGTTCATCGGCGGCATAAACCGTCGATGTAACCAACCCCAATCCCATACACAGAACCAACAGAGCAAACATCCTGCGCAGTGATTTGTTTAACGTTAAAGTTAACATTGTCACTCCTTATATGACTGCGAAAATTATCGCAGCCATTGCTCTGGGTTAAACCATTTCACCTGTTTTAGGATTGTAGCCCCAAATCACATTTGGATTACCGCGTGCAGCCATACGTTGACGATAAATATCAGACACTATGCCTGCATCACCGGCCAACAGAGCTTTGGTTGAACAAAGCTCAGCACACATTGGTAATTTGCCTTCAGCAATACGGTTTGAGCCATATTTGAGACGCTCGGCTTCTGAATGATCTTCTTCTGGGCCACCAGCACAGAAAGTACACTTATCCATTTTACCGCGACTACCAAATGCAGTCTTTTTAGGGAACTGCGGCGCGCCAAATGGGCAAGCATAAAAGCAATAGCCACAACCGATACAAGTATCTTTGTTGTGGAGCACAATGCCGTCTTCGGTACGGTAGAAACAGTCGGCCGGACAAACAGCCATACATGGTGCATCGGTACAATGCATACATGCTACTGAGATTGACGCTTCTCCTGGTTCACCATCATTAAGCGTTACCACGCGGCGACGCTGAATACCCCACTCTAAAGCAGAGTCGTTTTCGTTTTTACATGCTGTGACGCAACCGTTACACTCGATGCAGCGTTTGGTGTCACACAGAAATTTCATGACTGCCATAATGGCTTATCTCCTCATCAAGTGTTTAGGCTTTGCTTATCTGACACAAGCTAGACTTGGTCTCTTGCATTTGCGTTACGACATCATAACCATAGGTCATTACGGTATTGGCAGATTCACCAATCACATAAGGCACTGTGCCTTCTGGGTAGTTTTTGACCAAACTCTTGCCTTCAAATACACCAGCAAAATGGTATGGCATAAAACATTCACCCGCAATAACACGCGGTGTCACCATAGCCTTAACAGTAATTTTGGCACCTTCTGGGCTATGAACAAACACGTCATCACCATCACGTAAACCGCGATCAGCAGCATCTGCTGGGTTGATCTCGATGAACATTTCTTGCTGCAGTTCTGCAAGCCATGGGTTTGAACGGGTTTCTTCACCACCACCTTCGTACTCAACCAAACGACCAGTGGTTAATGCCATTGGGAAATCAGTAGCAAAATCCTTGTCTTGAATCGTTTTATAAAGTGTTGGTAGACGCGCTACCATCCGATCTTCATAGGTTGGGTATTTAGCCACTAAGTCACGACGAGGTGTGTATAACGGTTCGCGATGTAATGGAATATCATCAGGGAAGTTCCATACGATACAACGCGCTTTAGCGTTACCATAAGGGATACAACCATGCTTAATTGCCACACGTTGAATACCGCCAGAGATATCAGTTTTCCAGTTTTTACCTTCAGCTTTAACTTTTTCGTCTGCTGTTAGGTCATCCCACCAGCCAAGCTGTTTTAGCATGTCGGCAGTAAACTCTGGGTAACCATCTTGAATTTCAGAACCTTTTGAGAAAGAACCTTCCGCAAGAATATTATTGCCGTTATGTTCAACACCATAACGTGCACGGAAGTTACCACCACCGTCTTTAACTTCACGTCCGGTGCGATACAAAATTTGAGTACCTGGATGTTTCTGCTCTGGTGTACCCCAACATGGCCAAGGTAAACCATAGGTTTCGCCTTTAGCTGGGCCGCCGGGTGCTTCCAGCGAGTTAACGTCAAAGGTGCCCCAATTTTCTTGGTGCATTTTCAAACGTTCAGGGCTTTGGCCTGTATAACCAATAGTCCACATACCTGTATTAAATTCACGGGTAATGTCTTCTATTAATGGCTCATCACCATTGACCTTGATGTGCTTACAGAATTGGTCCTCTACGCCCCATTTTTTAGCCAATTTATACATGATTGTATGATCAGGTAATGACTCAAATAATGGTTCAATAACTTGCGAACGCCACTGTAAAGAACGGTTAGAAGCCGAAACCGAACCATAGGTTTCAAACTGAGTTGCCGCAGGCAATAAATACACTCCATCTTGGCGCTCGTGCATTACTGCAGCCATAGTTGGAAATGGATCGACGACCACAATGGTATCCATTTTGTTTAGCGCTTCACGCACTTCACGACCACGGGTTTCAGTGTTAACTGACTGCCCCCAAAAGAACCCCAGACGAATATTATCTTTTTGAGCAATCTTGGTTTTGTCTTCTAACACACCATCGTGCCAACGCGAACAAGGAATACCCGCTGATGTTTGAGGTGATTGACCTAAGTATTCACCTTGGTCAAAACGCTCGGTGATCCACTTAGGTTCCAGATCCCACACATTGGCCCAATGATCCCATGCACCAGAGGTTAAACCGTAATAACCTGGTAAGTTATCAAATAACAAACCAAAGTCAGTCGCACCCTGTACGTTATCGTGACCACGGAAAATGTTCGTTCCGCCGCCTTCGATACCCATGTTGCCAAGGGCAAGCTGTAAAATACAATATGCGCGAGTGTTAGCATTACCAATATGATGCTGAGTACCACCCATACACCACACGATAGTGCCTGGCTTAGTTTCTGCCATCATTTTCGCAACACGGTACATTTGAGCTTTTGGCACACCAGCAATATGTTCAACTTCTTCTGGAGTGTATTTTTTCACTTCTTCTTGAATACGTTCCATGCCGTATACACGTTGAGAAATGAACGAATCATCTTGCCAGCCATTTTCGAAAATGTGCCATAACAAACCATAAATAAATGGAATGTCGGTACCTGGACGAATATGGACATACTCATCAGACTTAGCTGCTGTTCGGGTAAAGCGTGGATCAACAACGATGATTTTGGCACCGCGTTCTTTACCAATCAAAATGTGTTGCATCGCCACAGGGTGAGCTTCACATGGGTTAGAACCAATAAACATCATGCATTTTGAATTGCGGATGTCGTTAAACGAGTTAGTTTGCGCACCGTAGCCCCAAGTGTTTGCAACACCGGCTACTGTGGTAGAGTGACAAATACGAGCTGAGTGATCGACGTTGTTAGTGCCCCACATCGCTGCTAATTTGCGATACATATAAGATTGTTCATTGGAAAATTTAGCACTACCCATAAAGTAAACGGAATCAGGACCAGACTCTTGACGAATCGACTCCATTTTGTCGCCCACTTCATTAATAGCTTGTTCCCATGATAGACGTTTCCACTTACCGCCTTCTAACTTCATCGGATACTTTAAGCGTTTTTCACCATGACCATGCTCGCGCAATGCAGCGCCTTTGGCACAATGACCTCCTTGGTTAAATGGATGGTCGAACGCAGGCTCTTGCCCAGTCCATACCCCATTTTGAACTTCAGCATAAACACCACAACCTACTGAACAATGAGAACAAATTGTCCGTTTTATCTCGGTTGGAGCATCATGTGGGACATCTTTAGCTTCTGCTTTACGCATCATACCTGCGCCAAGCATTGAAGCCGCTGCAATACCACCCGTCGCCAAACTGGCAGACTTGAGGAATTGACGTCGGTTAAGACCTAGGCCTGGCTTTTCAGCTTTGGTGGCCGTGTCTGTTTTGCGGGTTAATCGCATCACACACTCTCCTTTGTTATTTGCTTAACGATGCATAATAATTACGAATATGCTCTGTTTCGCGATAGTTAGTGCCCGTAGGCTCTTCTGCAGACGGTTTAGTGACTTGGGCAAGTGCAGGTGCACTAACACTAGCCACAGCACCTGCCGCTGTGCCGAGCGCTAATGCTTTTAGCATTTGGCGGCGACCCATGTCGGAAGCTTGCTTTTTCATATTGTCTCCTTGTTGATAAAAAGATGAGGCAAAATAAGCCATCACCCGATTTAGTTAATTTGTACAACGTCTTGTTCAAGCGGATCTAAGTCAGCACTACCTGGACAATTCACCGGAATATTTAAACTCAGTTGTTCAAATTCATTGGCCTCAGCGGTAAAAAACGCTTTAGCTAATTGTGCAACGCTTTGATAAAAATGAGCACTAGGCGTGTTGGCTAAGTTGTCACAAAAACGCATAATCCAACTACCAATATGACGTTGATAAAACGCTAATTGGCGATAACCTGGTGCTTCTAAAATTAAGCAGCCCATGACTTCACATAATGCCGCAACATGATCTTCTGGCTCTTTAACGTTTTCTTCACGTTCAAAGCCAAGTTGCATCAGGTCGCCGCGCAATGCAGCTAAGGGTTTATCCATTAACGAGCCGGTCATAAACCAACTACCGTATGGCATAATTTCGCCACTGCCTACACCCAAGAAAATAGCAAAGTATTCATCTTCTAAGGTGTTGGTATCACTGTTTGCTGCAGCGAGTTTTAACGCATTCCATGCTTGACTCATGGTATTGCCATCCTCGGCCTCTACCTCTAAATCGGCTAAGAACGCTAATAATTCAGCACTAGGTTGGCGGCGTAACAACGCTGCCAGTAACTGATATATATCGGCTCTTAACTGATCATTCTCACTTACTTGTCTTCCTGCTTCGGTCATAAGAGATCTCTTATTGCAATTGCTTTTCTGGATCGTCAAGGATGTCTTCAAACATGTCTTTTACTCGGCAGTCGCCACACATTTTCAAACGCTCAATATTGGCGCTAAACGCACTATGGGCGCCGACCATTTCTACCATTTTGTGTATCATTGATTGAGTTGCAAATTCACTACCACATCGAATACATTCAAATGCAGGTTCTTCTTTTAATACTTGAACGTGTTGTCTTGCGGACTGATTAAAATTAATTTGTGGTATTAAGCTAATCACTTTTTCGGGACAAGCGGCTTCACATAACCCACATTGCACACAATCTTGCTCAACAAACTTCAGTGCCGGAGCATCACCGCCATCCTTCAAAGCTTGGGTTGGGCATGTTGAGACACATGACAAACATAAGGTGCACTTGTCGCTGTTGATACTCACCATACCGTATGGAATATTCGCCATAACGAGCACATCATCAACGGCTGCTGCTTGACTATTGAGGTGGTCAATCGCTTGAAATATGATGCTGCGTTTTACATTAGTATTAGGTTCTGCTGCCGTTAACATCATCGGCATAATCACAGGCCAAGTTAAGCTGACCGCGAGTGCATCATCTAGCTGACTTAGATCTGACGGAGTAATTAAGCGGATCCGTTGAGGCTGGCCCATTTGGTCGAGAATACGATTAGCTAATGCAGACTCACCTTTGAGCATTTGCAGTAATGTCGGTGCTGTTGCTGGTGTTTGTAAGATTAAAATTTCGCGGGCACCATTGGCTAATGCCGCTAACCAATGATCTATGCTCGCTACGGTTATTTCTTCCATTGCGACGGGTAACACATCACCGCTTAATTGCTCCGAAATCAATTCAGCGCCAGCTTCATTATCATGAAACAAGATAACAGGGGCGGTTTGGGCTTCTTCACGATAGCGGCTGATAAGCTTTTCAAGGTAAGTATGCAACGATGCTGGGGTCGGTAAATCATAGCTCAGTGCACCTGTTGGGCATGTATTGGTACAGCTGCCGGCTCCATGACAAAGGTAAGGATCAATTTCAATCTTATGCGCTATACTGCTAATTGCATCCGCAGGACAAAAATTTAAACAACGATTACAACCGTTTAGACCATGTTTGTCATGGGCACAAATATCACTATTAACCCGAACATAACGTGGTTTATCAAACTCTCCTATTAACTCTGGAATATTGGCAATAGCATCAGCGAGTAATGCAGAGTCTTGGCCAACATAAAAGTAACCTGGAGGAAGCATTTCTAGATTAATACAGGGACTGTGGCTTAAATCGAGCACGATATCAAAATGCGCTTGACGAATAGCAACCACGCTTAAATCTGTAATCCCAGTATCACCTTCAACTTTGACCTGAAACTGGCCTAGAAAACCTTTAACACTGGTCAATTTATTGTAGTAACTTTCGACATCAGCCGCCGCATTCATCACGGCTTCAAGATGGACTTCATCTTGGCTAGTGATCGCTTCATTGGCTAAAATTACTCGACTTGCCATAGTAGACAATTTGTCCGCCGCTAAACGTGCCAGATCTTCAGGCCCAATAATGAGCACATGCCCCTGGGTAGTATAACTAACGGTAGGCGGTATTAAATTTTGCAGAATCTGCGTCTTCGCCATCACCTGTTGTCGTGCTTGTTTCAGCTGTGGCTGGTTTTTTCTGATACTCATTGCGTTCCCAATTCTCGGTTTTTATACCTCATTAACAGTGATAGCTCAGTTCACTGTTCACGCTTATTGCTGATCGTATAACTAGTTGTAAATCTTTACATAACGGCTTTCATCTAGGTCACATCATCAGTGACTGCTGTTATTACGCTTTCGCCTCATCACTGGCGACAGCTTGCTTTATCAGGTCATCATTGTGACAAAGCGGTTGTTCTTGTGGCGATATCGCCGCGGTTTGTGGTTCATCCTCTGGCTTATCTGCATCCGTTGAAGCAATAGACTCCTCTTCGGAAATCGCTCTGGTTTGCTCAGAAAGTTCGGTTTTTGCCAAATCGGTTGGGGCTAAATCCGTTGGGGCAAGTTCTGTTGCAGATAAATCAGTCGAAACGGCCTCTGGATCTAATTCAAGTTCTGGCGGTTCTTTTTTAATGACATAACGAAACACTTTACTGGCTAACTCAGCGGATACATCTGCTGACAATAGCGGTTGATTGGTATAATCCAGCGCATATTCGATAAGCCCATCAATGTGACCATATTGCGGCTGTTTCCATAAGGCTCTTAACGCTGCGGCTTTAGTGGTTGGATCAACACTTTTAGCCATAAAACGAGCAAAACTACCGCCGACTTCAATGGTACTGGGATCGGGTAACGGTTCAGACTCTGCCACCTCATCAGCATCTATCACGCTATTATCTTGGTCGACTTCCGCTGTTAGTATGTTGAAGTCATCAGGTTTTTCTCGCGCATGTTGCAATAATTCTTCTTGCTCAGCCTCTTCAGCAACCCGTTGACGTCTAATCTCCCAACGGTTAAGAAGACCTTTTGTGTTATCGCTCATTGGATTTTCCCGGAGTGATTTGCACTTGGACCTTCATTTTTACGACGATTAACATGTTTGCGTCGATGAGCACTGATCTCAACCTCGCCATGACGAGTGATAAATGCTTCTATCCAGCACGCAATTGCACTGGGCATAGGAATATTAAGCACGGGTGTATCAGATTCAAGGCAACCGGCACTGACATGTTGGTCGGCAGAGATCATTGCTGGCACCCAGGTACCGTCAATCAGTTCATCACAAACGATATAGAGCGTTGAATTATCCATATCGAGATTAATACGATAACTACCTCGTTGATCTTTATATAATTCAAGTGGTATTAAGACAGAGTTTTCAGGCTGCGGTTGTGTTGCAGGAACCATTTGGTCAAGTTCCCAGCGAACCGATGCCCAGCGCCCTACTTGGATTGGCACCTTTTTGAGTGAAACATACATCGGCCAAATCGTGTCGGTGTGTTGCATGGTAATGCTTACCTCTGACATGAAAGTGTGTATTAAAATACACTTGATTTGATTATTTATTAAAGTAAAAGCAAAAATAGTGCCAACTAAAAAGTAAATTAACTTTGAACTAGATCCCTAAATCCTTCATAAGGATAGGACAATATGTCCATAGTGTCATTTTAGATGGGACATAAATACGCGGCAAAAATATTGAATTTGTAAAGATTTGCGCTAGATCACGCTTAGGCAAGTCGTTTTCAGTTTCGGGAATAATAATTGCTATGCTTTCTAATGTTGAAGCAAGTAAATGCTGCCGCTCAGTCCATCAATTAAAGACCCATTTAGAGGCTATCTCACTTATGACTCAATCTGTTTCAGCCACATCTTTAACGCGCGATGCGATAAAGTTTGTTAAAACTAATACTCAAGTACCACTGACCATTGCAGTTAAAGCGGTTAACGAACAAGGCGTAATCGTCGATAAATTTGTTGCCTGTGAACGCCCATTAACTGTCTATTTAAATTGGCGTCCGATTGTGACCTTGATGACATTAGGCGCAAAACCTGAGTCATTAACCCTTGGTTATTTAAAAAACCAAGGGTTTATTAGCGATTTAAGTTTATTAGAGTCAGTTATTGTTGATTGGGATGTCAGTTCTGCTGCGGTGATCACCAAAGAAGTATCCGAAGATATTGAGCAGAAACTAGCCGAAAAGACAGTTACGTCCGGTTGTGGTCAAGGCACTGTTTACGGAGGATTTTTACAAGGATTAGATGACATAAGTTTACCTACTCCATCGCTGACACAATCGACTATTTATCATCTGCTCAGCAATATTAGTGCTTACAATGAAACCTATAAAAATGCAGGTGCAGTTCATGGTTGTGGAATATGCCAAGATGAGAAAATTTTAGCCTTCGTTGAAGATGTAGGACGCCATAATGCCGTCGATACTTTAGCAGGCGATATGTGGTTGGATCAGCAATCAGGACACGATAAGATTTTCTATACTACTGGTAGGTTAACATCAGAAATGGTGATCAAAGTCGCCAAGATGGGCATACCAGTATTACTGTCGCGCAGTGGCGTGACTCAAATGGGTTTAGACTTGGCTAAGCAAATGGGCATCACCTTAATCGCTCGCGCCAAAGGCAGACATTTTTTGGTGTATCACGGTTGTGAAACCATCACATTTGATGCCATCAAAGATTAACGCCTTAATGTAGACCATTGTTGACGTAACGCTGGGGTTAAAAAACTCCACGCTAAAATGCGTGTGGCTTTATTACCTTGTGTCATCTCAATGGTTTTTACCTCAACAGCGTTTACCTGTTTGAGTAATTGATAACAAGGTTTAAGGTTTTCTGACTTAGACACTAATGAGGTAAACCATAGCACTTGGCTGGCATAGTCGCGGCTTTGTTTAATCATGTTGGCCAAAAATTTCTGCTCGCCACCATCACACCATAACTCGGCTTTTTGACCGCCAAAATTGAGCGTAGGCTTAACTTGGCTCACGGCGAGTTGACTTGATTGTTGGCCATGCTTTTTCTGCTGGCTTTTAGCTAAATTGGTGACTTTACGTAATGTACCTGCCGATGCTTCAGCCAAAGAGCTATGAAACGGCGGGTTACACAAGCTGACATCAAACCGTTCATCTGCGCTAATGATACCCTTAAAGATATGATCGGGTTGTTGCTGTAACCTTAACTGTAAATAAGTTGAAATTTGCGGATTTTGTTGGGCGATCTGGTCCACATTGTCGATAGAAACAGGGTCAATATCCGATGCGACAAATTGCCAACCGTAGCTTTGAATCCCTAATAATGGGTAAATACCATTGGCGCCCGTTCCAATATCTAAGCAATGAATACTCGCCCCTTTAATTACCTTGCCATTAACGGCTAATAAATCAGCAATGTAATGCAAATAATCAACACGACCAGGCACTGGCGGACAAAGATACCCATTAGGAATATCCCAACCTCGGATATTGTACTCACTCAATAATAAAGCGGTATTGAGACATTTTACCGCGTGAGGGTCGGCAAAATCGATAGAGGCGTTACCGTAAGGATTTGGACGAACAAAAGCGGCCAATGCAGGCACTGCGATTATCAGTGCGTCAAAATCATACCCCTGTTTATGGGCATTACGCGAATGCAACGCTTTTGACAGCACAGGTTTACTGGACGCTGCTGAGGCGGAATGTCTTTTCACAGCAGGCTTGTTTGGCGACCGCTTAGTCATATCAGGATTTGCTCGCTGCAACTGCGTTATTGAACGAGCCATTAATCATATAAATATTTAGTAAAGAGTAAGTTAACCACAATAGGACGACCGACTTCTTGTTCCATTAAGCGGTTAATCATCTCATAGCATTCACGGCGAATTTCCTCACGTCCAGATAAGGATTTAACCTTTTCTTCCGATTGATTACCTAAAATCTCAACGATGGCCGAGCGAAGCAAAGGATCGTGATGCTCTAAGCTCATTAAATCATTAGGATCTTTTACCATCAATTCAACACTAATTTTAACAAAACCTAACTTTTTACGATTAGAAATATAGTTAGTAACAATATCAGGCTCAAAGCCATAATATGCATAATCTTCAACAGCAGGCTCATCTGCAGCATGGACATTAAATGCCAAACAACACAGCATAACTAACGTTGAAACCAATTTTTTCATAGTGAGATAAACTCCGTCGATGTGGAACGTTACTTAAATTAAGCTATATTGCTCACTCCCTTAGGAGTGTTTGCTCATCTTTGACATGATAGACTACTGCCGTTGACATATATTGTAACGAGTTTTAAATGAATGTGACCAGTACTAGCTTTCCTTATGGTGAATCAATTCATTGGTTTTCGCCACAAAAAATCGACTCATTGCCCCACAGCCAACTTAAAGACTGGTTATTAGCGACCGGAAGCTTAACCAAACGTCTTAAGACGCACTGTAAACTCTTCGAAGTAAGAGTGTTAGGCGAGCATTTACTTCAGCCTCTAGCAGATGAATTTCCCACTCAAACAGATCCAGTTTGGATCCGAGAAGTATTATTGTGTCTTGATGGCATCCCATGGGTATTTGCCCGCACGCTGATCCCACAAATCATTCTCGACTCACAACACAAGAATAATGGTCATCAACCTAATGATTTCACCCGTCTTGGCACTCGTCCATTAGGTGAATTATTATTTAATAGCCCAGACATTACTCCAGGCAATATTGAAGTGGCCCAGTTTGAAACCTGCGGGCGTTTAGCTGCATTAGCCACCAGCTTAAATCAAAAAGTTAACAGTAGCTTATGGGGCCGTCGTCGCTATTTTAATCTGTATGGTTCACAACTGATTGTCAGCGAGATTTTTCTGCCTGCGGCGGTCGAATACATCAATCAAAGTTGAACAAGATTAACTCCGCCTCACTCGGCGATCTAGTATCGTTAATCTAAAAACGCCCTTGAGGGCGTTTTTAGAGGGTGATGATTAAACCCGCTTACGTAAGAAGCCAAACAAGCTCAGCATCAATATAGTTAGCCATCCCAAACTGCCACCGCTGCTGCCATTGTCTGTTGTCGTTGTAGACGCAGTAGCTGTAATTATTGGCGAGGACACCGTTATAACTTGATTAGCCGTCACTTCATTACCAATAGAATCTGTGGTCACTAATGTAATGGTATAAGTCCCTGCTGTGTTATAAGTATGGCTTGGATTTTCAACCGTGCTACTACTGCTATCACCAAAATCCCACAAATAAGTCAAATTACCAAAACCTTGCTTAGACGTATTAGTCAGCGCTACTGTTAGATCGGTTTGATTCAAGGTAAATGCAGCTAAAGGCTGAATCACCACTCTTATCGTGTCAGTTGCGGTGACAGTATTACCTGCCGCGTCAGTTACCAGCACACTGACAATATAGTCTCCCGATGCTGAATATGTGTAGCTTGGTGCAGTATCGCTACTAGTGGCATTGTTTTCCCCAAACGACCATGCATAGCTGTAATCACTGCCACCGCTGACAATCACATTAAAGCTAACATCGGCACCTGAAGCTTGCACGTTCATCTCGGCAACTAAGGATACTGGCGGCAACTCGCTGCTATCAGATAAGGCAAACTCAACGGTTGCAGTACTGCTATCGCTGGCTTGTTCAGTGATTTGCATGGTCAATCCAAGCTCTGGCAATATCATACCGGCTTGTTGTTTTAACGGCGCACTGTAATCGCGATTGTCGTCAAACAGAGACTCAGCGGCTAGGTGGTTGTCACCAACATAAGGACTTTGTGGATACAAGCTAAATGCTGCGTCACGAATTTGCACATCAGTCCGCTGAGCACCAATCAAATTTTGGTCTGCATCGACTACACCAATTAAGCTTTTGCCTGAGTGATCTGAAACATTATTATCATTTTGGTTAAAATTTTCTAACCACAATAATACTCCAGGTTCATAATTGTCATAAACCAGTCCGGCATCTACACCTTGATGACTGCGTAATTGCACAATGTAACGTCTCGCTTTACCAGGAAGACTATCTTCAATACGGCTAAAACCAGACAATGTCGCCATACCATCAGCCTCAGCGCCATCAATATAAAACGCTGAACCTTGGTTAATTAACTGAATATCATCAATAGCCATACCATAATCGCCAACAGCTTCATCGGTTTTATAGACCACACTGATCTGCACATCTCGGCCGGCATAAGCACTCAAATCAAAGTTCATGTTAACCCAAGCATCTACACCCGCTGCGGTACTAATGTTGCTCGATTTTCCACTAATAAAGTTTTTTACTGCTGGATAAACGGCATTAGTTGAACTTGTGTAGTTACCTTCTATTGCTACGCTATCAACCAGAACTTGTACATAATCATAATCATCTTCAATATCCCAGTGAGCTTGAAATGATAATGCTAACGGCGTATCTAATGGTAATGACACATTGAACGACATAGCATTATTCATCATGTCACCTTGACCTGAATAATACTGATACTTACCTGTTAATGGCGCTTTAAAGGCGATATTTTCAGCAGGCAGCGCAATCGATAACTGGTTGATGGCATCACTATTTACTGCATGATTTAGCTTTACCGCAGTGCCACTACTGGTTAAATTAGCCAATGAAATATGCTGTTCATTAACCCACTTACCTTTGTACTTTTGTTGTAAAAAAGATTTTGCATAAGGGCTAAAGCCACTCGGTTGAGCCCCAGCAATACTGCCAGTCCAACTACCACCAGACATTAATGACCAAGCTCCTACAGGTGAACCATCGCCACTGTTAGTGGTGTCATACTCATCAGGCAAGCCTAAATCATGACCAAACTCGTGAGTACATACACCTGCTGCAGCATCGATAGGTTGTACTGTGTAGCCAAATACCTTTAAACCACCTCGCCCAGGAATAACATAGCCATTGGTGTTGGAATCCACATAAAATCTGTGCGACCAAATAGCATCATCAGCTAACACCCCACCACCAGCTTCTTCACCGATACTAGAATGAAACAACATTACATGGTCGATAATTCCGTCAGCTTCATCATAATTACCGTCGCCATCGATATCAAAAGGGTCTTCAATGTCATAACTCTCTAGCTCAGCATCGGTCATCCCAACGACAGCTTTCGTGACCGCCTCTTTAACGAGCTCAGGCACTGCATTATCGTCATCATTGCCATTATTACCGCCATAGTATGCGGCGTCGTGATCTGCTGTAACCCAATCTCTTACCTCTCCGGTAAAGTAGAAGCTGTTACCCGATACCGCCTGAAAATACTGATAAGCCGATTGTAAATTTTGGTTACTTGGACCTGCAAAACCGTTTTGTGAAAATAACAGTTGTTGATAATGTGCTGCTGGGTAGCTGCTGTAATACATGTCGCTATCGCCAGCCTTTAATTGGTTGGCATCATGAGGTAAATCTGGAAAGTCTACCAATACAGCTAACACCTTTACCGTTTTGGTAATATCTTGATCGGCTAATACTTTGTTATTTGCAGCGGCATATTGCGCACTTTTAGTGTTTTTTTGTGCTGCACGTTTAACCCGTAATTGTTCAGCTTTCACTTCAATCGCTGCAGGTTTGAATGTGGTGTGACGGCCACGGCTCACAAATGCGTCCACTGCCGCTTGTTTTTCAACATCACTGGCATCGGCTGCCACTTCACCACGTTTAATTAACCAGTACAGCACTTGCTGTTCATTAATCAATCCACCATCTGCTGGGGTGCCAGTTTGCGGAGCCGCAAGTGCTGCCATGCTGCTACATGCCAGTAATAACGTTGAAACAATTAACCCTTGATATTTGGTCAACTTACTCATTTTAACTTCCCTGTGTTAAGTGTTGGTTTGTGACATTTTTCAAATGCTTTTTGACGTTTGGTGATGTAATCAGCAACAATTTTATCGACTTGTACTTGGTCCATATCGGCGGTGATGAGTCCTTTCGCGCGCAAGTTTTCAATTAATTTAGTCCTATCACGTAAAGGCGGCATAGCACTTGGACCACAGTCTTTAATTAATGGTTTAGTTACGGCTGCTTGCTCGTCTACGTTTGATGCCACCGATGGATTTTGACAACCTTGCAAGGTCATAAAAGCCAGTCCTAGCATGACGATAATGTATTTCATAATTCACCCCAAACAATAATTACATGACATTAACAGCTGCAACCTATGGGTTACAATTAAATTAGACATTCTTTAATGTAAATGTTCCCGTTCGCTTAAAAATTAATATAAACGATGATTTATTCTGCTTCTAAAACAAAAAAGCCGACCCTATTAGGTCGGCTTTAACGCTCTACGAATAACCAGTACTAGGTAGACAGATTGATTTTTAATCTTTCGAACGAAGTGTATAGTCTGTAAAACCTATCGAGAAATAATGGCTTAATTCGTGGCGGAATTAATATAATTCGATATCCCATCAAGTAACATTTGTACCGAGATCATCACTAAAACCATCCCCATTAACCGCTCTACTGCGATTAAGCCTTTCTCACCAAGTATGCGAGTAAACAACTTGTAAAACATTAAAATAACCGCACTCATTCCCCATGCTGAGACCAGTGCTATGGTCCAATCAATCATACGACTACTATCTGTGTGCGCCAGTAATATTAATGCCGCCAAAATAGATGGTCCTGCCATTAATGGGATTGCCATAGGGACAATAAAAGGCTCTTCCCCGGCGGCTAATCCAGCAACACCGCCTGGCGATGGGAAAATCATTTTAATCGCGATTAAGAACAAGATAATGCCGCCCGCAATACTCACGGATTCAGAACGTAAGTTGAGAAAGTTAAGGATAGCTTCGCCAGCATACAAAAAAGACAACATAATAATAAGCGCAAACAATAGCTCACGGATTAAGACTTTACGACGTTTTTTAGGGTCAATATGACGTAATATGGAAGCAAATATAGGTAAATTACCTAGCGGATCCATAATCAAGAACAACATGACAGCTGCAGAAAAAATATCCATGGACAACAATCTTTTAATTAAAAAACATAGGCTACATTGTATACCTAACAGCACAATATTTGCGATGCAAACCACTACTTTATTGCTAATCGTAAGGTGATCGTCGTAAATGATTGCAACAAATACCCCCGAATAAATAGCAGCACCACTACGACCAAAGTTATGATCTAAAAAACTTTTTCAACCTCATGCCCAAAAACGCGATCAAAATTAGCCCCCTCTTTAGGTAAATTTTTCAGCTTAATAGATTCACACGCTACAATACTGGTTTAAAATGATATACTGCGTTGTTTTTTTCGATTGATTTCTGGATAACATGCTCTATCTAATTGCTAGTTGTGTTGCACTGCTGTTTGGGCCACTTTTTTATCGCTTCTTCGCATCAGGTAGCGGATTGCAAAAGGGCTTAGATGGGTTCATTTTTGTCTCTCTTGGCGGATTAGTGCTCATCCATATTTTGCCTGAGCTATTGGAGCATGGTGGATTCATCACGCTATTGTTTGTCATGCTCGGCGTTTGGGGACCAACAGCCAGTGAAAAGCTGTTTCATCGCTATTCAGATATCACCCATAACATCACTCTCACATTAGGTATTGCCGGGCTCCTGTTACACACAGTGACCGACGGCGGAGCCATGGTCTTGGCGCAACAGGATGGCAATTCAACACTGCTGGCCTTAGGCGTGATCATGCATCGCTTACCTGTTGGTGTCGCCATTTGGTGGTTACTCAAACCACAAGTGGGTAATCGATGGGCCAGTGCTGTATTAGCGGCAATGATGATATTAACCAGCGTCGGCTACTTTGCAGGTGAACACCTATTAGCCCAGTTGAGCCTTGAAAATACCGTTTATTTGCAAGCCTTTGTTACCGGCTCAATTTTACACGTGGTATTACATCAACCTCATGGTCATCAACAAGAAGACAAGCAGGGCAAATATCAATACCAAGCCGGTATTGGCAGCTTATTAGGCTTAGGATTATTAGCGCTACTGCTATTGATGGATACTGGCGGCCATGAACATGCTCATCAAAATCATGGTTCAGAGCAATTTATGAGTTGGTTACTGACCATTTCACCGATTTTATTAGGCAGCTATTTTATTGCTACGGCTCGATTTGCATCTGGGTTACGCCCCTCTCATCCGTCCTTGGGACTACGTTGGTTACAGCGATTAGCGGGGCCGGAAGCATTATTAATTACCATCTTATTATTAGGGCCTTGGTTTGCGCTTTATCAAGCTCTGGGATTATTCGCGTTAGGGGCACTCATGACCCTAACGCAAGTCGAGATAACCGACCCACATCCAACAGCATCAGAGTCACCATGGCGTTTTGGTTTTAGCCAATTAGTCGACCGAAGTGCGCCTTGGATAATTCTTAGTTTAGTACTAGCAAATCTGATTGGTCATCCATCTGTACCACTAGCAAACCCTGCATTACAGGTATTTATTTTATTGTTAGTATTTTTACCAATGCGTTTTTGTAATTTAGGCACGGTAATTTTGGCTTTATCTCTGGCTTACAGTGGTTGGAGCCAAATTGCGGTAGCCTTTACTTTATTGGCCGCACCAGTAATTAGTATTGGTCAATTGAAGTTAATGAATTGGAAACAAGGGCTGATGTTAGGCGGAATTTTACTGCTAGGATTAATGGCGGCAGATCAATTCACATTGAGTTCAACATTAACATTACACTTACCAGAGTCTGCTAACATTGTTGGTTTAGTGGCCATAGCTTTATTGTTTGGTGCCAGTTTACTTAGGCTCGGGCCGCGCAAATTTTTAAGCCGTTTGATGATTAACCTCAAATCAGTGTCACATCCACATGATCACGGCCATCCATCAGACATTAAAGCGCCACATCATCATGACTCAGCATCGACACATAAACATCATCATTAATCTATTTAGTCGCTAATGATGACAATATATTTAAGGGGGCCGCTATGTGTATTTTATTTATTGCCGTTGAGGCGCATCCCGACTACCCCTTAATTATTTGTGCAAACCGTGACGAATTTCATCACAGAGCAACTGAACCAGCGTATCGCTGGCCAACTCATCCTGCCATTATTGCTGGGCAAGACAAGCAAGCTGGCGGCACTTGGTTAGGCATTAATGAGCAAGGCCAATTTGCAGGAATAACCAATATTCGCTCCATTGAACTGCAAAATGGCGTTCGCAGTCGTGGAGAATTAGTGGTTGATGCGCTAACAAAACAGCACGTTAATAGTCAATGGCTAGCTGAACACTCGGTTAATTATAATCCGTTTAATTTAGTCTTCGAACACCACAACCAACTCCTCTGCTTTAACAGTAAAACATCAACTACCACTATACTCGAGCCTGGATTTCATGCGGTAAGTAACGGCGCATTGGATGATATATGGCCTAAAATGGCTAAAGGCCAGCAACAGCTGCAAACCTATATCAAGCAAATGCAGACACCTTGCATAGACCAATTACTCGCTATCATGCGAGATACCTCACAACCAAAGGATCAAGATTTACCTCAAACAGGTATTAGCCTTGAGTGGGAACGCCTACTGTCTGCTATTTTTATCCAGCATGAAGAATACGGTACTCGTTCAACCAGCATAGTGTTGAAACATAAAAACGGAAATGTGCAACTTACTGAAGTGAGATATGATGGTAAAGCGCGTAATTTAGGGACTCAGCACTTTAGTATTAACTAACCGCAACAGGGCTAATAGATGAAACCTGTTGGCTAAAATCATCACCTTTGACCTCACCGATATCCCAATGTAAGGTTAACTTCACCCTTAAGACTGACTTACTGCTCAATACCTCTCACATTGGCTATTGCAAACTGTGACCCACCCCGCATTACCACTAAGATTCAATATAAGACTTAGCTCAAGTGCCTTTATTCCACTAGGCAACATTCATTTTTACAACCTAGATCAAGGTTATTTGATCATGAACATTGCATAATTCGCCTGTTGCTAATTTACCACCGGAGGACACGCCTTGAAGCAGCCCACTCAGATTAGTTGGGATCAGTCGATGATCGAAAAATACAATTACAGCGGTCCCCGTTATACTTCTTACCCGACCGCACTAGAGTTTGACGATGCCTTTACTGAGCAGAATTTACTGACATCCATTCAAAACAGTAAATCAGACAAACTGTCGCTTTATGTACATATCCCTTTTTGCGCTAAGCTTTGCTATTACTGTGGTTGTAATAAAATTATTACTCGCCACGCACACAAAGCCGATCAATACATTGAATATCTGGCCACTGAAATTATTAAACGTGCACCATTGTTCAAAAATTACACCGTAACCCAAATGCATTGGGGTGGCGGTACACCTACATTTTTAAACCCTGAACAAATTCTAAAACTGACCGCACTGATTAAAGAACACTTTAATTTTGCAGATGTGGGTGAATACTCTATTGAAGTCGACCCTAGAGAAATCGAGCTGAGCATGCTTGATACCTTAAAAGAAGCTGGGTTTAACCGAGTGTCTATTGGTGTACAAGATTTTAATAAAGCAGTACAGGTTGCCGTTAACCGTGAGCAAGACGAACAATTTATTTTCGACTTAATGGCTAGGGCAAAAGAACTCGGGTTTGTGTCAACTAACGTTGATTTAATTTATGGATTACCGCTACAAACTCCCGAAACGTTTGCTAAAACGATAGCCCGAATTATTGAGCTTTCTCCCGATCGTCTATCTGTCTTTAACTATGCACACTTGCCATCGCGTTTTGCGGCGCAGCGTAAAATTAAAGAAGTCGATATGCCATCGCCACAACAGAAATTAGATATGCTGCATCAAACGATTGAATCGTTAACCGCAGCAGGTTATCAATTTATTGGTATGGATCATTTTGCCAAGCCCAATGATGAGTTAGCAAAATTACAAAATGCCGGTAAATTACATCGTAATTTCCAAGGTTATACCACCCAAGAAGAATGTGACTTACTTGGTTTAGGAGTGTCATCTATTAGCCAAATTGGCGATTGTTATGCCCAAAACCAAAAAGACATTCGTCCATATTACGAAGCGATTGATGCTAATGGTCATGCTTTGTGGAAAGGGTGTAGTTTAAATCACGATGACGAAATTCGCCGTGCGGTAATTAAACAAATTATCTGCCATTTTGATTTAGACATGGCCAAAATTGAACAAAAATTTGCGATAAACTTTGAAGAATATTTTGTGGAAGATCTCAAACTATTACAAACTTTTATCGATGATAAGCTCGTCAATATTACTGATAGAAAACTCACAGTAAGCCCGACCGGTCGGCTACTTATTCGTAATATTTGCATGTGCTTTGATGTCTATTATCGCCAAAAAGCCCGTCAACAGCAGTTTTCAAGAGTAATTTAACTCACTGTTTATACAAAGTAGAATACAAAAATAGCCAGCATTTGCTGGCTATTTTTATTCATACTCGCTATTTACTTAGCTTTTTTAGCGTATAACGCTTTGCGGTCACTGTCAGACATAAAGGCCATTTCAACACCATTACGTTGCAATGTCGCCAGTTGACTATCACTGAAACCCATTTCAGATTTAACCACACGATATTCATGCGCGATATCAATAGCGCTCACACCTGGGTCATCGGTATTAAGACCAATCAATACACCTGCGTCCATAAATTTACGCAGTGGATGAACATCATAATCTTTAACGGTAGACGTATGTAAGTTGCTGGTTGGACATGACTCAATTCCAATACGATGCTTAGCCAAATACTCCATCAACTTAGGATCATGAATCGCATTCACGCCATGGCCAATTCGTGTCGCACCAAGAACGTTAATGGCTTGCCACATACTTTCAGCACCCGCGGCTTCGCCAGCATGAGCAGTAATGTGTAATCCTGCATCTCTAACACGCTTAAAGTGCTCAGTAAATAAGTCGCCAGGAAAACCAAGTTCATCTCCGGCTAGGTCCATCGCGACAATGCTGTCACGATGAGCAAGTATGCCTTCAAGCTCTAAGCGACATTTTTCTTGTCCAAATGAACGCGACATAATACCGATCAGGTTAATCTGAATATCACGCTCTTTTACACCGGCACGTACGCCATCGATAACGGCTTCAACGACACCTTCAATGGGCAAATTATGATTCATCGCCATGTAATATGGACTAAAACGCAACTCAGCGTAATCTAAACCTTGTGATGCTGCATCAATAACATTCTCATAGGCAACACGTTTCACAGCATCAAGATCAGCTAATACTGCCACCATCCAATCGAGTTTCTTCAGAAAATCCACTAGATTGTTTTCTTTATCTTGGATTTGCACAAATGGCGCAAGCTCTTCAAGCGAATTAGCGGGTAGCTGAATACCGTGTTGATGGCCTAATTCCCAAATGGTTTTTACATTAACATTACCGTCTAAATGTCGATGCAAATCAACCAGCGGAATGGTTTTATCTATCATAATTAACCCCTATAAACTTACCCTGCCGTTAGTTTAGTTTTGTCGGTCAGAGAATAGCACTAAGTTTAACATGTATTGATATAAATTCTGATGAGCAATATTTTTATATGGAATCTATGACAGCAAAAAAACATACTTATTTGTGATGTGTTTTTTATGCTTAAATCGGGCATACTCTAATGCTGACAAACAGATTAAAACATCAAGGACTATCGATGCGCTTACTGATCCTACCGTTACTGATAATGTTAAGTTTATCGGCTTGTAATAGCTATACGCCGACGACTCAAGTTAATGAATCAATCGTAGGCCAACAGACACTGATAGCGCCAGATTTGCAAGTGATTATAGACCAGAGTTGGGCTCTTAATTTAGCCTATTCTCCAGAGTTAGCCGCCAGTTTAGGTGATGCGACAGCAGCAGGAAAGCTTGACGATTTATCTGCAGAAACCTTAGCAAAAAAAAACCAACAGACTGTCGAAATTCTCAATACACTCAAACAACTTGATCGAACACAGTTATCAAAATCTGATGTCATCAATGCCAAAATCTTGCAAGACCAGCTACAAAATGACGTCGATATGTATCATTTTCATGACCACTATTTACCTATTACGGCAGAAAGTGGTTTCCATGCTTACATCGCATCGATTGCTAAAGCGCGTTTCAGTAGTGTTGAGGATTATCAGCATTATTTAGCCAAACTTAAACAACTACCGCGCTATTTTGCTCAGCAAACATACTGGCTCAAACAAGGCTTAGCCAGTGGCATCACCCCAGCAAAAATCACCTTAAATGGTTTTGAAGACAGCATTAGCGCGTTTATTGTGCCTGTTGAGGCCAGTGGTTACTTTACACCGTTTACCCACTATCCAGAGTATTTTAGCGCAGCAGAAAAGCAAGCGTTAACCAAACAAGGTCGGGAAACTGTTGAGCAAATTGTACTGCCACTTTATCAGCAGTTTTATGATTTTATGACTCAAGAATATATTCCCAATGCACGGGTAGATATTGCCGCCTCCGCCTTACCGGATGGTAAAGCTTTTTATCAAAACAGAGTGGAATATTACACCACACTGCCTATGACAGCAGATGAAGTCCATCAACTTGGATTGCAAGAAGTCGCGCGAATCAGAGCAGAAATGGAGCAAGTCATTAAAGATGTTGGCTTTCAGGGCAGTTTTGCTGAATTTTTAGCATTCTTACGCACCGACCCACAGTTCTATCCCAAAACGGCAGATGAGCTACTTAAAGAAGCAGCGTTTATTGCCAAAAAAGCCGATGCCATATTGCCTAAGTATTTTGGAAAATTACCCCGCACCCCTTATGGTATTGCGCCAGTGCCCGCAGAAATAGCACCTAAATATACTACTGGGCGCTACTCTGGCTCAAACCGTGACGACGAGCCCGGCTATTATTGGGTCAATACTTATGCCTTGGATAAACGACCACTTTACGAGCTAGAAGCATTAACGTTACATGAAGCCGTTCCAGGGCATCATTTGCAAATTTCACTCAATAAAGAACTCACTGACTTACCCAATTTTAGGCGTTACAGTTACATCTCTGCATTTGGTGAAGGTTGGGGTTTATACTCAGAATATTTAGGTGTTGAAGCAGGGTTTTATCGAGACCCTTATAGCAACTTTGGCCGTTTAACCTATGAAATGTGGCGGGCTGCGCGACTAGTCGTTGATACAGGCATGCACGCTAAAGGTTGGAGTCGTCAGCAGGCGATCGACTTTATGGCCAGTAATACAGCCCTTTCAATGCACAACGTCACCACGGAAATCGATCGCTATATTTCTTGGCCGGGCCAAGCTTTATCATACAAAATTGGTGAATTAACTATAAAACGCTTACGCGCTAAAGCAGAGAAAGCATTAGGAAAAGATTTTGATATCAGAAAGTTCCATGATGCTATTTTAGAAAATGGCTCCATCCCAATGACGGTTCTAGAGCAAATGGTTGATGAGTTTATCACTCGCCAGCAGGCGAATATAGAAGAGACAAGCAAGGTATAAATTAAACAAACACTCAGAAATTAAATATTATTTTAGATTCAAACATACTGGCTTAATCACAATGCATTACATGAAATTTTCATCAGAATTAAAACTCGATACCAGCGAACAGCGACACTTTTGGCAGCAAGTACAGCAATCTAGTTTCTGTACTCCTGATAATATAAACATTGCCTATGCAATGGTCGAACACCCCAATAAGCAACGCGCTATCGTGATCAGCAATGGCAGAGTTGAATCTTATTTAAAGTATCAAGAATTGATGTTTGATTTGTATCAACAAGGATTCAGCGTTTACGCTTTAGATCATCGAGGCCAAGGCTTATCAGATAGACTCACCCATAATCCATTTCAGGGTTATGTAGAAAACTTTAGCGATTACACTGCTGACTTGGCTCAATTTATCGAGCAAATAGTTAGTCCACAACAGCATGATGAGTTATTTTGTATCGCCCACTCAATGGGCTGTACCATCGCAAGTGATTACCTTAATCAATACCCACAAACATTTGCAGCAGCGGTATTTTCAGCACCAATGTTTGGTATACGGCTACCGTTTGCGAAATCACTTGTCCATTGGTTAGCTCAAAAACTTGATAACAATCGCCTTGAAGCAGGTAAAGTGCACAGTACATTTGTGCTTGGTGGTACTCATTACAAACCCGATAGCTTTAAGCGAAATCTTCTCACTCATAGCCAATATCGCTACCAGCACTATCGCAATGTGTTTGAGGAAAATCCTCAGGTGCAATTGGGCTCGCCCACGAATCATTGGTTACTTGAAGCAATGAATGCGGCGCAGAGCACGATTAGCTATGCTAAAAACAGCCAAACCCCGATATTAATCTTGCAAGCTGAAAAAGATAGGATTGTATGTAACGAGTCGCAAAATCAAACACTCAGTAATCATTGTCATAAAGTCGTCATTGAAGGCGCGTATCACGAGGTGTTTATTGAGAGTGATAAAATGCGTAATATTGCGCTTTCTTATGCTATCGATTTTATGGCACAACACTCAAAGATAGCTGAGTCTTAATCAATTGAATGATGTCGTCATTATCTAATGGCCTACTAATAATATAACCTTGGAACCAAGTACATTTTGCGTGTGTTAATAAATTAAGTTGCTGCTTATTCTCCACCTGTTTAGCCACCACAGGGAAATTTAATTTAGCCGCAAACTCAATAATAGCATTAACAATATTGAAGGTTTCAGGGTTAAATTCAATGTCTTCAAGGTAAACGGCTGCTAGTTTCACTTGTGAAAAACGAATACCTTGCAGCAAATAAACAGCACAAGATCCGCTGCCAAAATTATCCATCGCAATATTGATACCAAATCGTTGTAACTCAGCAATTTTGTTTTTAGCGACACTCGCATTTACCACAAACACATCTGCCGCTAACTCAAATTGAAGTAACGATGGAGATATTTGTGCTGCGTTAATTCGATTCATTATCACATTAGCAAAGTGATCTTGATGAAAATGGCGTGAAGATATATTTAACGACATTATGGGAATAGTTGCATTAGCTTGTTGAAGTGTTTTAATCATTTCACAAACTTGATCTAGCGCCCACAACTCTAACTCAAAGATACAGTCAGACAACTCAGCAGATGTAATAAACTTGCGTGGGCTAATGTAGCCATACTGCGGATGATACCAACGCATCAAGACTTCTACACTATTGAGCTGTCCAGCCTGATCGACAACGGGTTGATAGACTAAAGACATTTGCTGATTATGAATCGCAAGTTTCAATTCGTTTTGTAATTTAAATGGTTGAACCTGATGCTGAACAGATTCAGATTGATAAATAGCACAACCATTAGAACGGCTCTCTTTTGCTTGTTCTAAAGCGCTGTCGACACGAGCCAGTAATACTTGCGGCTCTAAAGACTCAATACCATCAAAAACAACTAATCCAATCCGAGCAGTAATGGATAAATTTTGATCTGAAATAGTAAAACTACGCCCAATCAACTGTCTAACTTCGCTTGCCAATGCTAGCGCACGCTTATTTGCTTGATCGATATCATTACCAAAGTTTTTGACTAAAAAGACAAATTCATCAGCACCAAGGCGTGCAACTTGGCCAACACTGGAAAAAGTAGCTGATAACCTTGCCGCTATCTGCATTAATAATCGGTCACCAAGCTGGCGTCCCAAGCCATCATTAATTAATTTAAAATTATCTAAATTAATCATCAACAGTGCAGAGAACTGGCCAGTTTCACGACTGAAAACTTGTAGATCGAACAGTTGATCAGCTAATAGGTCACGATTAATGATATCCGTAAGGCCGCTATGACTTTGTTTTTCATTGGTAATTGATTGATTTTTAACATCATCAGAAACATCTGTTATCGTACCAATAATACGCAGTGGCCGACCGAGTTCATCCCACTCAACAATTTTCCCACGATCAAGAATCCAAATATAACGGCCATCTTTATGGCGCAAACGGTAAACACTCTCATAATATTCATGTTGATTCTGAATGTAATTCTGTAGTGTATTTAAAACCTGTGCTTTATCATCGCGATGTAAACGAGATTCCCACACAGAATAATCATTATCGAGCTCATAAGGCTGATAGCCTATGATATCTTTCCAACGATCAGAAACAAACACATCACCAGTAGAAATACACCAATCCCAAATACCATTACGTGCCCCCTCAACAGCAAATAGCCAGCGTTGCTCAGCATCATTAAGACGCTTCTTACTTCGAGATAGTCGCCCATTAACTTGATTTAGATAATCTCGTAAGTTAACCAACTCAGTTGATGCACACACAATATCAGTATTAAAATCAGGTGAATCAAGGTTTTTGGCGGCTTGGCTTAATTGGCTCAATGGCCGAATAAGCAAATAGTGCAACATCACGCAAAATAACGACAGTAACAAAGCGCCAATGCCCCATATCTCCATAAAACGCTTTAAGAGACTATCAACAGCTTCAGCTAGTATATTAGCAATGTCATATTCTAAGTAAATCAGTTCAACGGAGTTTGAATAACTGTAACGTGAATTCGCATTAACAGGGTAGTAGGCTTGGATAGATAGACGATCAAAGTTAACCTTTAAATAAGATTTATTGTTGCTGACAACACTTCTATGCAAATCAGCAGAATAACCTTCTAACACATTGGTAGCATTACTTTCTCGCCAAATAATATGATTCGCAAATTGAATCTTACTATCTGAATCAAGGATCACATAGACCATCATATTCTGATCGGTTGAAACTAACGCAACCTCCTGCTCTATCCGTTCAGGATCTTGGATCAATATTGAAGATTCAACCACATGACGCATTCTGAATAAGTCTTTCTGTATTTGCTCTGATTGTCTTAATGCCAACTGATCATTTAGCTCAGCATGCTCATAAAAATACTCTCCAGATACTAAGCCGAAGTAGAGGGTGAAAACACACACAGGGACAATTATAGACAGAGAAATTTTTGGCAAACGAGGCAAAATAAACCCACCCAATTAAATATATGAAGATACGCTAACGGTTATCTTATCAACAAGTAAAGCAATAGTTATGAAGACGAATAACATATACAAAATAAAAAACTATTGATTTATTAGGAGCTTTAAATCGATCTACATACTCTACCTTGTTTCTGCTGTAAGTGTAATTTTATTTACCTAGATAAAACATGCACCATGACAATAAACACTCAGGATATTATTGGTGTAACGTACTCTAAAATAAATCAAACGAAACAACTTATTGCATAACGCTAAGCTTTATCTAATCAAACTGCAAAACAATGAGATGACTAGATTAACCATCTAACAGCCAAATGTGAACAAGTAGACAATAAGTTATTTAGGTTAACTAAGGTTCAATGTTAGTCAGTTAGAGCAAAAGCCTGATACATCAGTTTGTAGCGTACAGCCATCATCTCTCATCTGAGCATATCGATCATACGGCAATAATGTTTTACTTAATGTGCACAGGTAAACATCAGATAACTCAAAGTATTTTAACTATAGACGTAAAATTACGGACACTCGCATGGGCATATCATCCACACTGACTAATTGCTTAGGTTTAAGGCACAAAACAAAAAGGCCACTCGGTTAGAGTGGCCTTGCTGTTTTATTTGGCGCCTGGAAATGACCTACTCTCGCATGGGGAGACCCCACACTACCATCGGCGA
>NZ_JBGOOV010000018.1:0-104475 GCF_041439795.1 Shewanella sp. 5S214 | reverse complement strand
ACTAGATAAATCAGGCATTGAAATTACCCTGTTTGCTCATGTCAATGCTGAATACAGCCACTTAATAAACCAAAGTAGCCAATTTTGGGATGCTTCTGGGATCAAGTTAGATATCGGTTTATTTTCTGGCGCACAGTTAGAAACGGGCTCACTAGAAACCATACTGGCTGGCGGCATTGCATTTGCAACGCGTGATACAACCTCTGACAGCAATGGTATTGATGCAACAAGCCGTTTTCCATTGCATGAAAATATGCAAGATGAATGGATACAATGGCAACCTTTACAAACTAAGTAGTCTTATCTCGAAATACTCGCGATATAGCAAGATCAAAAGGCCGGTATATATATCGGCCTTTTGATGTTTAAGCTCTTAAGTATCAGGAGGTACTGTTAATCATTAACCATAAAACCAATAACACACAGCGATTGCCGCAGTAATACCGGCAAAGTCGGCTGCTAATCCACAACCTAGCGCATGGCGACCATTACGAATACCAACAGAACCAAAGTACACAGCAAGGACATAAAACGTCGTTTCAGTGCTGCCTTGTAAAATAGCCGCTAGACGACCCGCAAACGAATCAACCCCATGATGACTCATGGTTTCTAACATCATGGCACGCGCGCCAGAGCCGCTAAAGGGTTTCATCAATGCAGTAGGCATTGCATCAATAAAGCGCGTATCTGCGCCCAATGCACTAACGCCACTTGCCAACAAGTGTAACGCATAATCTAGTGCGCCAGAGGCTCTAAGAAAGCCAATGGCTAATAACATTGCCAACAAATACGGAATCAGCTGAATGGCTTGGCCAAAGCCTTGCTTAGCGCCGTCGACAAACTCATCATAAACAGCAATTTTGCGATAGCCTGCAACCAAAATAAAACTTAAAATCAGTAACAACAATATGCCATTGCCTAACACCATAGACACTTGCCCTATTGCATCTGCCGACAATGTTACCAAATAAGCTATTGCTGCCATGAATACACTCATAATGACAGCTGCATACGCTAAAATAACACTGTTAAATAACGAAATCCGTTGCACTAAGGCAACAACCAATAGCCCCACTACAGTAGAGACACTCGTGGCCAATAAGATTGGTAGAAAGATATCTGCAGGATTAGCCGCCCCTTGTTGGGCACGATATAGAAATACGGTGACGGGTACTAAGGTGACTGACGAGGTGTTTAACACTAAAAATAAAATTTGAGCGTTGGTTGCGACTGATTTGACAGGGTTAAGGGTTTGTAGATCGTGCATAGCTTTTAAGCCAAGAGGCGTAGCGGCATTATCTAGCCCCAACATATTGGCAGTCAAATTCATGCTAATACTGCCATAAGCGACATGACCACGAGGCACCTCTGGCATCAACTTAGACAGCAAAGGCTCGAATATCCGCGCAAACAAACCGACAACACCGGCCTTTTCGCCTACTTGCATCAAGCCCATCCACAAGGCTAATACGCCAATTAACCCAATTGAAATGTCAGCGGCTAATTTAGCACTGGCAAACAATGCCGTAACCGACTCACTTAATATATTGACGTTGCCATTCACTAATTGGATTACGATAGACAAGGCTGCAATGATAAAAAATAATAACCACACTCTATTTAACACGCATATCTCCATCATCTAGTCAGTTTTACTAACGTCAATATACAGTAATCATTGCCGATCAGGGCGCACAATTCCGTGATATGATCGCTGCAATGACTGCAAAAATAATTTATCGTTTATTATTATGGCCCAATTAAATACAAACTTTATCAATCATATTGAGAAAGAGTTACCCACTCACTTATCTTTAGAAGAGTTTATCGCCTATTGCGACAAACCGCTTCGTAAATCTATTCGGGTGAATACACTAAAAATTAGCACCGCACAGTTCGTCAATATCATGAGGCAAGCAGGTTGGCTGCTATCGCCGATCCCTTGGTGTGAAGATGGATTTTGGATTGAAGGTAAAGACGATGTTCAACTAGGTAATGCCATAGAACATATCCAAGGCTTGTTTTATATTCAAGAAGCCAGTTCTATGTTGCCACCGACGGCATTGTTTTCAAGTAAAGCCAACCCTGAAATTGTTTTAGATGTGGCTTCTGCCCCCGGCTCTAAAACCACTCAAATCGCAGCCTTAATGAATAACAGTGGCTTGTTAGTGGCCAATGAATATTCTGCCAGCCGAGTAAAGGTATTACACGCCAACGTGCTCCGTATGGGCGCTAGCCACACGGCTCTAACCCATTTTGATGGCAGAGTCTTTGGCGAGTATTTATTTGAAGCATTTGACGCCATTTTACTTGATGCACCTTGCGGCGGTGAAGGTACGGTTCGTAAAGATCCATTGGCCTTAAAACATTGGGATATTGAGGATGTTACCGCCATAGGCGAAACTCAAAAAGATTTGATCGAATCGGCATTTTTAGCGCTAAAACCCGGCGGGACCTTAGTGTATTCAACCTGTACTCTGAGCCAGTTAGAAAACCAGCATATTTGCCAACATTTACAACAAACCTTTCCTGATGCAGTTGAGTTTATCTCATTGGCGCAGTTATTTGATGGCGCAGACAAAGCATGTACCGAAGAAGGTTTTCTACACGTTTGGCCGCAAATTTACGACAGTGAAGGATTCTTTGTCGCCAAAATCCGCAAAACAGCCTCGGTTGAACGACGAAAAAAACAGCCTAAGTCACAAAAAAACTTCCCTTTTACGGTCGCAAACGATAAACAACAAACAGAGTTAAGGCATTATTTTAAAGAAAGTTTTTCAATCAATATCCCCGCCGACGACATCATTATGTTACGGGATGACGAGTACTGGTTATTCCCAGCTCAGTTTATGCCTTTTATTGGTAAAATGCGTTTTCAGCGTATTGGACTGAAACTCGCAGACGCAATGAAGAAGGGCTACAAAGCGAAACATGAAGCCATCATTGCCTTATCAGCATCAACATACGATGCCCCAAGAACCATTGAGTTGACAGCATCGCAAGCTAAAGACTTTTTGATGGGACGCGATATTGCCAGCAACAGCTTTGATGATGCCATACAACAACGTTTGGCTATCACGACACAAGGCGAAATGTTAGTCAGTTATCATCACGCAGTATTAGGCGTAGTAAAGCATTTAGGCCATAGACTGAAAAACAATTTACCGCGAGAGTTAGTCCGCGATAACGTCAATCTAAGCCTATAACGACTTGTAACCAAGTCATTTTTAATCATGACGATAAACCCTATAATCAGTGGCTTGATGTAAAGATGAATTTAATATCAAATTAATAGTGATTTATTTGATTAAATTTCATGCAAAAACCAATCGACCTGACTATAGTTAATCAATGTTTGATTCACTATTTGGCTGCTTAAGCAATCTTAAGCAGCCACGACAGTAGCGCAAGGCTCTTAATCGAGCCCTTTCCCTAGACCCAGAACAATTGGATAGTTTTGGGTCTTTTTTTATCTTATTTTCCAATCAACAATCAGCAATCCATTACCCCATTATATTGATTTAAAAGTCATTTAATGTGGGAAAGGGATTATTATTGCCAGAATCTAGTTAACGACCGATCAACTTAGCAGCATCTTTGAATAAATTAAAAAAGTTATCCGTGGTGTACTGCGCTAATGCTTCAAATTTTTCACCGCGTAATTCTGCAACAAACTCAGCTACATCTCGAACATAGGCTGGCTGATTCTCTTGACCACGATGTGGCACCGGCGCTAAATAAGGAGAATCAGTTTCTACCAGTAATCTGTCTTTAGGCACTTGACGAATAACACTGCGAAGCTCACCCGCGTTTTTGAAGGTCACAATACCTGAAACAGAAATATAAAAACCTAAATCGATGGCCGCTTTAGCCATTTCCCAGTTCTCAGTAAAGCAATGCAATACGCCGCCGACTTTGTCAGCGCCTCCAGCTTTAAGCATATTAATGGTATCTTCTCGGGCATCACGAGTATGAACAATTAATGGTTTATTCACCTCTACAGCTAAAGCAATTTGTTGTTCAAAACACTGTTGTTGCAAGGTTTTAGTATCATTTGAATAGAAGTAATCCAAACCCGTTTCGCCAATAGCCACTACGCGAGGATCGTCAGCAAAACGTTTAATGTCTTCAATATTCAAGCCTTCTTGCACATCGAGAGGATGTACACCAGAAGACAAAAAAACATTATCAAAGGCTGACACCTTGTCGCGCATGGCTTCAAAGCCTTGTTGGCGGACATTGACGCACAATAAATAGTCAACACCTTGAGTTTTGGCATTGTCCATAATGGATTGTAAACTGGCTGAGTCTGGGGCCGCTTTTAAACGGTCAAGGTGGCAATGTGAATCAATTAGCATGGGAATTCTTTCGCAACTACATTAAAAATAAAACAGATGCGCAAGAATACCTAGCTACATAGTGCAGGTCAAATCGCTAGAGGAAAGTTCGCTCGATAATAACTTTTCGATATGGTGTTTATGGCTTTCAACATCTGTTTTAATTTTAACCCCAATACCAGCAGGACGCCCACCGGATGCCCCTAATGGATTAATCCATACCACAGTGCCTTTAAATTCTGTGGCCTGGGTTGCATCAGGTAATCGATAAGCAATCGTAAGCTCTTGGCCTAAAAAATGACTTTCTGTAGTCGCAATAAATAAACCAGCAGGCTTAATAAACGGCATATAAGCACGATAGAGTTTATGTAATGTATCGTAGTGAACAACAAGATCGACCATAAGTAATTATTTTCATTCCATAAATAGGTTAGATGTTAGTATAACCAAATAGCGTTAATTGGTTAGCTTCCTAAATGCGAGAACATATTGTTGACACAATGCTTGAGTATTCACGCTGGGCATAGTTTCAAGCTTATGACACATCTTCATCACTTGCCCGCCAAGATCAATCACTTTAGCTTGAACTAACGGATTTAATGGCTGACGATCCGCTTTTACTCTACTACTTTTTAACACATATTGACGTAAGTACAAATACAAAACATTAAGTGCATCAACAATTTGTTGTTCAGACACCTTGAGTAAACTAGCACTTAAATGGCCCGTTTTTAAACTGTGAGCCCAATCTTGGCGAAATGTTAGCAATTGTTGATAATGCTGACTGCTTAAACTGTTTGCTAACGCCAAAGGACCACCCACAACACTAAGACACCAAGTCACATCGTGAGTTTTACCCTCGGCATTGGCTGCAGGCAACAGCTGCTGCGCAGCTAGCCAGTGTTGGATATCTAACTTAGTCGGTTCAATAAATTTAAGAGTTTGGCAACGGCTAGTAATAGTCGCGAGTAACTGAGCTGATGTATTGGTTTGCAAAATGAGCACAACATCATCACCAGGTTCTTCAAGTGTTTTGAGTAATGCGTTTGCTGCGGCTAAATTTAAGCGCTCAGCATCAACGATTATCGCCACGCGCGCCCCACCTTGTTGAGCCGTTTGCGTTAATTTTTGACATAGCTGACGAATTTGATCAACTTTAATTTGGTTACCATCTGGCTCAATAATATACAGATCTGGATGATTACCAGCAGCCAATAGCAAACAGCTTTTACATTGACCACAAGCACCCACTGGGGTCAGTTGTTGGCAAAGTATTGTTTGTGCCGCAGCTTTAGCGAGCTTATCCCCCCCAAGCGCTCTATCAATATTGAACAAGTGGGCATGGCTAGTTTTACCGCGATAATGTTGATCAACAAAGCGCTGATGCGGCTCGGCTAACCATGGTAATTGGTCAATCTGATAATCACTCATATCGCCACATTATCCTTTTTTATAACAATCACAGCTCTGCCATAAGAACGGGCAAATGATGTTGTAATTGCATCTGTATATCATGATGAACCTGCGCCATAGATTGACTTGCATCGATAACCACTATGCTGTCATCCTCATGGGCTAATTGTAAGTAGGTACGCCTGGCTCGTTCGAAAAAATCAATCGCTTGCTGCTCAATTCTATCAAGTTTGCCGCGACTTGCCGCACGACTTAAGCCGAGTGTTGGATCGATATCTAAATACAAGGTGAGATCAGGTTTAAAGCCTCTCAAACAAGCATCACTGACCGCTTTGACTAAGGGCATTAATCCTCGGCCACCACCTTGGTAAGCCAGTGAAGATAAGTTATGCCTATCACCCAGCACCCACTTACCTGCAGCTAATGCCGGTTTGATAACATTAGCGATTAACTGTGATCGGGCAGCATAAATAAGCAAACACTCTGCTTCGTCACACAAGGGGTCAGTCTCATCAGCAATTTTAACTAAATCGCGCATTTTTTCTGCTAATGGCGTGCCGCCTGGCTCACGGGTACACACAGGAGCCTGACCAATATGGCGCTGAATAATATCATTAACCAGGGCTATCGCGCTTGATTTACCGGCACCTTCTAATCCTTCAATGACAATAAACTTGCCTTGCTGTTGACTCATTTTCTTTTTCTCTGAAATTCATTTACGGCATTGTTATGTGCTTTTAACGTGGATGAAAACACATGGCTACCATCATTACGTGACACAAAATATAAGTAATTAACGTTAGCAGGATTGGCCGCTGCAAAGAGTGATGCTCGGCTAGGGGCAGCAATTGGCGTTGGTGGTAAACCATCAATAGTATAAGTATTAAATGCAGTCGCTTGGCGTAAATCTTTACGGGTAATATTGCCTTTATAACGCTCACCCATACCATAAATAACCGTTGGGTCAGTTTGCAAGCGCATGCCTTTTTTGAGTCGATTATTAAACACTGCTGATACCCAATCACGCTCTTCAGGTTTGCCAGTTTCTTTTTCAATAATAGAAGCAATAATCAATAACTCATAGGGTGACGATAAAGCTAAATCAGGATCACGCCCTTCCCATGCTTGGGCTAAGCTCTCCTGCATCATGTTGTAACTACGATTTAATATGGTCTGTAAATTATCATCCGCATGATAATGGAATGTTTCCGGATAAAACTTACCTTCAGGCAAGCCAGATGTATCACCATGTTGTAATAACACTTGGTTAAAGTCATCTGCGTTTTTTGCTAAATGTTCAGTCGTTGACAGAGTTTGTTGCCACTCAGCAATGGTTTTGCCTTCGATTAGGGTCACACTGAAAACCACTTGTTGGCCTAAATACAAACGTTTTAATAATGCTTCTAATGTATCGCCGGGGATCAATTGGTATAAGCCCGTCTTAATATTGGCAAACTTTGGTTCAAGTTTAACCAGGTATTTAACTTTCCAACTATCAGTAATCAATGATTGTTGCTCAAGCTGTTGCGCAAGCTTAATCACCGATGTGCCAGGCTCTACTGTCAGCGTCTGGCTTTCAGTTAACTGCAATGGCTGTTTTTGATAAGTCATTAGGCCAGATACTAGCCAATAGCCACCGATACAAGTCAAGGTGAATAAAGGAATTAAACTAGCTAATATAAATGTTTTTATTTTTTTAATCATATTATAAATTCACACTTAGAATTTGCCTGAATCGCGGTGTTTGCGTCCAACGGCTAAATTGAAAATCGTCAATGGCGGTAACATCAATCATGCCAAATAAACTATTGGTTATAAATATATGCTCAGCAGCTTGAACATCGCTTAACGTAAGTCGTGTTGCCATCACAGCAATACCATGACAAAGCAGCGTATCAATGATGATTTCGCGCATCACGCCGCTGACACCCGCATGCGTTATTGCAGGGGTAAGTACTTGATTATTTTTGACGATAAAAAGATTAGCCATTGATGACTCAATCACATAACCATCACAATCAAACACCAACCAATCTTGATAAGTGTCAACTAGAGGTTGAGACTTAATTAGCACCTGTTCCAACCGATTAAGATGTTTTATGCCCGCTAAAAGTGGTTGTCTGCCTAGACATATCGATGATGATGCTAACGAAATGCCACTTTGCTGCCAATCAAGATAATGATCTGGAATGGCATTAACTGACACGACTTCAGTCACGTTTGAGCTTGACGGTGCTTGATAGCCACGGCCGCCGACTCCGCGCGTGAGCAAAAGCTTAATACAATGTTGTGGGTATTGCCTCGCGAGTTGCTGCAGTTGCTCTATTAATAAATCACTGGCATGCCACTCAATACCCAAGCGTTCACAGCCCTGCTGCAAACGACAAATATGACCATCAAGGAATAAAATCCCTGCCGGCATATCAGCTGATGCGGTGCGCATAGTTGCAAACACACCATCACCATAAGCAACAGCACGATCAAATGGATTTATCGTGCCGTTTTCGTGATGATTAACCCAAACTGGCGCCATTATTTATCCTGGCTGATCCGGCTTGCGACAGCCTCTTGTTGATCTTTATATTTCGAACTTTTACGAGTGTTATAAGGGCGAGCGACTGCTGAACTTAAGCGCTCAAAATTAAGCGCGCCTATGGTCATGCCTGGGCGTAATGCTAATGGCAACTTGCCACTGTTAAAGAACTCAAGCACAATTTTCCCTTGCCAACCAGGATCAATACGATGCGCAGTCACATGCACCATTAAACCTAAGCGCGCAAGCGATGAGCGACCATCTAACCAGCCGACAACGTCGGCTGGTAAAGTGACACTTTCATAGGTCACAGCCAAAGCTAACTCGCCAGGATGGAGGAAAAAAGCTTGGTCGTCAGCGATTTCAATTTTATCGCTCATAATTCGATCAAGGGCTATTTGCATTTCTGCACTGGGGCCACTTAAATCAATAAAAGGTGCCGTATGGTCTTTAAATACCCGAAATTGGCTGCCTAAACGGACATCGACACTGACACCTGAAATGGCTTCTATACCAGGGCGAGGATCGATGATAATGCTACCATTATCTAAACATTGCTCAATTTCTATATCGGTTAAACGCATGCGGCACTCTCTTAAATAAGGCTATCTAGCCAATAAATGCTGAATTCTAGTTTTTAAAATATCCGTTGCGATGCGGTTTTTACCACCACGAGGAACGATAATATCGGCATATTGCTTTGACGGTTCGATAAACTGTAAAAACATTGGACGTACTGTTCGTTTATATTGCGCAATAACGGTTTCCATTGTGCGGCCGCGCTCAGCAACATCGCGGGTTAACCGACGTAAAAAACAAATGTCTAATGGCGTGTCCATAAACACACTGGCATCCATTAACTCACGAAGCTTAGGGTCGGTTAATAACAAAATACCTTCAAGGATAATGACTTTTTTAGGCTGCATGTTAAGCGTTTCACTGGTACGCGTATGCTCAGTATAGCTATAACAAGGAATACTAACGGCTTCACCTCGTTTTAGCTGAGTTAAATGAGTCGCTAATAATTGATGATCCAATGCTTTTGGATGATCGTAATTGGTTTTGACTCGATCTTCCATGGTCAAATGACTTTGATCCCGATAATAGGCATCCTCATTGATCACACCAATTTGATTGGTTCCTAAATCACGACACAATTCTTCAAAAATTGTTTTAGCAATTAAACTTTTACCTGAAGCCGATGCACCGGCAATCCCAATAATGACACACTGCTGAGAATTCATCTCTTAACCTTACTCGTCTTCTGATATGCTAATTTTTACGGTTGATTGTACTTGTTGAAGTGATAACTCAGCCCCAAGCTTACGGGCAATTTCGCGATATATCCCTGACACTTCACTTTCTGGTTCGCTCATTACGCTCGGCGTACCATTGTCCATTGATTCACGAATATTGATATGCAGTGGCAGTGCGCCTAACAACGGCACGTTATAGCGTTTAGCTATTTCACTACCACCATGAGTACCAAATGGGTGTTCTTTATGACCACATTCAGGACAAAGATGGAAACTCATGTTCTCGATAATCCCAAGTACTGGGATATTGACCTTGTTAAACATGGTAATGCCTTTTTTAGCATCCGCTAAGGCAATGTCTTGTGGCGTGGTAACAATCACTGCACCGCTTACTGGCACTTTTTGCGACAAGGTTAATTGAATGTCACCGGTTCCAGGTGGCATATCGATAATCAAATAGTCTAATTCAGGCCATTGGGTTTCATTGAGTAACTGTGCTAATGCACCCGCTGCCATAGGACCACGCCATACCGCGGCTTCATCACCACTTAACATAAAACCTATTGATTGCGCAGAAATACCATGAACTAGCGCGGGCGTCATGTGCTTGCCATCTGGCGATTGTGGACGAAAATTAGGAATACCTAACATCAATGGAATAGACGGGCCATAAATGTCGGCATCCAAAATACCCACTTCAGCGCCTTCAGCTTTTAAGGCTAATGCAAGATTCACTGCGGTAGTTGATTTACCCACACCACCTTTACCTGATGCCACGGCAATAACTTGCTTTACGTTAGGAATAGGTGGAATAGCAGGCAGTGCTGAATAAACTCGAGGCTGAAAATCAATTTCACACTCCACTTCATCAATCGCGTCAAGTACAGCCAATTTATTGGTCACAGCCATCACGGTATCGCGATATTGTGTCATGCACGGATAAGGATAAACTAAGCCTAATTGTAGGCGTTTTCCCTCTATCGACAGTGCGGTTACACATCCTGCACTCACTAAGCCTTTACGCAAATAAGGGTCTTCAAATGCTTCTAAAATATCTAACACTGGTGACAATAATTCATCACTTAATTGATAATTTGTATGTGTATTGACCAAAACGGCAACTCCGAAGTAGAAATTTGCTCAAGTGTATCAGAACTTGGTAAAAAAATAGCGACTATTAAGCTTTTTTAAGTCATGTTTTGGTGAAAAAAGTCTGCAAATCAGTTAGTATCAGGCAATATTTTTGGTGTAATTTGATATCGAGACAAAATGACAAAATCACAGCGTAAAATACTGGTCACAAGTGCCCTACCTTATGCCAATGGCCCGATCCACCTAGGCCACATGCTTGAGTACATCCAAACGGATATCTGGTCACGTTTTCAAAAATTACGTGGTCATGAATGCCACTACATTTGCGCCGACGATGCTCACGGCACACCGATCATGCTCAAAGCGCAGCAAATGGGTATTACACCAGAAGAAATGATTGCTCAGGTTCAAAAGGAACATCAGCAAGATTTCGCCGACTTCAATATCCAGTTTGATAATTTCCACAGCACTCATAGCGAAGAAAATCGCGCCTTAGCCTGTGATATTTACCTAAAACTGCGTGATGGTGGTTACATCAAAACCAAAACCATTTCACAATTATATGACCCTGAAAAATTAATGTTCTTACCAGACCGTTTTGTTAAAGGCACCTGCCCAAAATGTAAGTCTGAAGATCAATACGGCGATAACTGTGATAATTGTGGCGCAACCTACAGCACTACCGATTTAATCAATCCTAAGTCAGCCGTATCTGGTGCAACACCGATAATGAAAGACACCGAACATTTCTTTTTTGACCTGCCTGCATTTGAAGGCATGTTAAAAGAGTGGATCCAATCAGGTTCCTTGCAACAAGAAATGGCCAACAAGCTTAATGAATGGTTTGATCAAGGCCTAAAGCAATGGGATATCTCCCGTGATGCACCTTACTTTGGATTTGAAATTCCTGACGCTCCAGGTAAGTTTTTCTATGTCTGGTTAGATGCACCTATTGGTTATATGGGGTCATTTAAAAACTTATGTAATAAGCGTGATGACTTAAACTTTGACGATTTCTGGGGCCTAGACTCAACCGCAGAGGTGTATCACTTCATCGGTAAAGACATTGTCTATTTCCACAGTTTATTCTGGCCTGCCATGCTTGAAGGCGCTGGTATTCGTAAACCAACTAGCGTGTATGCCCACGGCTATGTCACGGTTAATGGTTCAAAAATGTCGAAATCAAAAGGCACGTTTATCAAAGCGCGCACTTATCTAGACAATTTGGATCCTGAATACCTACGTTATTATTACGCCGCTAAATTAAACAGCCGCATCGATGATTTGGATTTAAACTTAGAAGATTTTGCCCAACGCGTGAACTCTGACTTGGTCGGAAAATTAGTTAACCTTGCCTCTCGTACCGCTGGTTTTATCAGTAAACGTTTTGACGGTAAATTAGCCAAGGTTACTGACAGCAGCCTGAGCGACATATTCTTAGCCAAAAGCGAGATTATTGCTGAATTATATGAAACCCGCGAATTTGGTAAAGCGATGCGTGAAATCATGGCGCTAGCAGATATTGCTAATGCTTATGTTGCTGACGCCGCACCTTGGCAATTAGTTAAGCATGAAGATAAACAACAAGAAGCACATCAGGTTTGCAGTAATGCATTAAATCTGTTCAGAATTTTGGTGACTTATCTTAAGCCTGTATTACCTAAGCTTGCCGAAAATGTTGAAGGATTTTTACAGTTAACCTTAACATGGGATAATTTGGCCCAAGATTTATCAGGCCATGAAATTGCACCATTTAAAGCCTTAATGCAACGTATCGAACCTAAGAGTATTGAAGCTATCATCGATGCCTCTAAAGAAAACTTGCAAGCCACTAATACGGACGCACCTAACACCGATGCGCCGACACAAGCCGTTAATCAATTAGAGCAAGATCCTATCAGCCCAGAAATAAGCTTTGAAGATTTTGCAAAAATTGACTTACGAATTGCTCGTATCAGCAAAGCGGAACATATCGAGAAAGCCAATAAACTACTGCGTCTAGAATTAGATTTAGGCGGCGAAACTAAGCAAGTATTTGCGGGTATAAAATCGGCTTATGCGCCTGAAGACTTAGTGGGTAAACTCACCGTAATGGTGGCAAACCTTGCCCCACGCACGATGAAGTTTGGTGATTCAGAAGGTATGGTATTAGCGGCTGGCCCGGGTGGTAAAGATTTATTTATACTTGAACCTCATGAAGGTGCGCAGCCAGGTATGCGAGTTAAATAACACTTAACTTCATAAAAAAAGACCGCTGCGGCGGTCTTTTTTTTAGTTTGCACGTTCATCAAATCAATAAGCAATTATTAATCATCAAAGCCATTGCAGCCAGTTAGCAGGTTCATCGACAATAATAAAATCATCCATTAATCATTAACGCTAACATCACCGTCAGATTTTTGGGTTAGCTTAATAGCATGCTGAAGATCAACATCTGCATGATGAGCGGCATTATCTTCATCCATTGCTTGTTTCAATCGCTCTTCATACAACATAAACAGTTTAATAAAATCGTTACTGTAGCGCTCACCTGCTGATTCTTTCAACCAAAAATCATATAAACGCTTTGAGGCTTCTTTTTCAACACGCTTATAGGTTGCCTTTCGTCTTAAAACATATTCTTCACTGTTACCAAGCAACTGTAACGAGGACACACTCAGTTCAAGTGCTGAATGATGGGTTTCTGATTCGACGATGTCAGCCCCGGCATCTTTTAACAAATGACCATGGCCTCGATCGAAGGCTCTGGCGACAATTTTCAGTTTTGGGTAAGTTTGATGCAAATATTTGACTAATTCAACGCTGCTTTCGCGATTATCGATAGCCACCACAAAAAGCGATGCTTGTTCTATACCGGCTGTTTTTAATAAGTCAGGTCGAGTGGCGTCACCATAATAGGCTTTAGTATTAATACGCCTAATAGTGTCCACTTGTGATACCTGATAATCGAGTACGACTGTTTTAATATTATTTGATATTAAAAAGCGATTGACCACTTGGCCAAAACGGCCAATACCCGCAATAATAACAGTGCCCTCATCATCGATATTATCTTGCTCACGTTGATTAGTTTTCACTTGAAAGCGCGGGTAAATGACTTTATCAAATAAAATGAATAGTCCAGGGGTTAAAAACATCGATAGTGCTACTACGATAGACAAGGTCTGAGCTAAGTCAGTTGGAATAACATGTTGTTGCACGCTAAAATTTAGCAATACAAAGCCAAACTCACCCGCTTGAGCTAGACATAAGGTGAATAACCAACGATCGCTGCCTTTAATCCTGAAAATCAATGCTAGCACGTACAACACCATCGCTTTTATCAACATCACACTTAAGGTGATGGCAATGATTTCAGCAAAATCAGCAAACAACACCGAAAAATCTATCCCGGCACCCACGGTGATAAAAAACAAGCCTAACAACAAGCCTTTAAACGGACCTATATTTGCTTCAAGCTCATGCTTAAACTCACTGTTTGCTAGCACCACGCCCGCTAAAAAGGTACCTAATGCAGGCGAGATCCCCACCAAACTCATTAATGCGGCAATGCCTATGACTAACATAAGTGCTGCAGCTGTTGATATTTCACGCGCACCAGACTCAGCAACGATTTTAAATAAAGGTCGGCTTAAATAATGGCCGCCCAACACCACGACACTAATGGCTAACAACAATACAATCGCATACGCCCACCCAGGTAGAGATGCCACTAAACTTAGCTGCTCGTGTTGTTCACTCATACTGCTTACAGCAGCTTGGGCTTGCTCAACTAATTCAGGTAAAGCCAATAACGGAATAAAGGCCAACATGGGAATAACGGCAATGTCTTGAAACAACAATACCGAAAAGGCATTTTTACCTGCATGAGTCTTATTGAGACGTTTTTCAGATAACGTTTGTAATACAATTGCGGTAGAAGACAGAGAAAAAATTAACCCGATAGTTAATGCAATACTCAATTGATAGCCAGCATAAATAGCACAGGCCATAACCGCCACAACCGACCCCACAACTTGCAGACCACCCAGTCCGAGTAAACGATTTCGCATCGCCCACAACATTTTTGGTTCAAGTTCTAAGCCAACCAAAAAGAGCATCATCACAACACCAAATTCAGCAAAATGTTGGATAGTGTTGGTTTCACTGCCCACTAAACCAATAATAGGTCCAATAACAACCCCAGCAATGAGGTATCCGAGTACCGACCCCAATCCCAATTTATTTGCTAAAGGGACGGCGATAACGGCAGCGGTTAAATAAATAAAGGCTTGTAAAAAATACTCGGTCATTTACTCAATCTCAAAGAAAGCAATATCATCCGCACACGCTCTATCATCAATGATACCGGCCACATTCAACATCAATGACCCAGTAACCTTGCCAGAGCGTCGCTACAACCATTTGTTATCTACACGATAGCAAAGTCTTTAAAACCATGCAGAACACAGTCAACACCGCTAAGCGCCAAGTTATTAATCCAGCTATACCGGATTTACAATATCAATAAAATGATGCTCTATATTGTATTTTTCCGCTAAGTGATTGCCTAACGCTTGAATGCCAAATAACTCAGTCGCATGGTGACCAGCAGCAAAATAATGTAAACCTTGCTCGATTGCGGTGTGAAATGTGCGCTCTGATACTTCGCCGCTAATAAACGCATCAACGCCCATTTGTGCAGCTTGATCAATATAGTCTTGCGCGCCGCCAGTACACCAAGCCAAGGTCGAAATCATTTTCGTTTCATCCCCTATGTGCAAAGGTTTACGGTTTAATACTGTATTAAGTAACTCGCTAAACTCTGCAACCGTCATTGGGTGTTCCAAATGACCATGCCATAATAAATCTTGAGCTACCTGCTCATAAACTCTTGGGCTAATAATGCCTAACTGTTGGGCTAATTGAGCATTGTTACCAACACCATGATGAGCATCTAACGGTAAGTGATAACCAAATAAACTGATATCATTTTCTATTAAGGCCTTGATCCGTCGATATTTCATGCCGGTGATCACTTCGGGCTCATTTTTCCAAAAAAAACCATGATGAACCAAAATAGCATCAGCGTTGACCTTTATCGCCGCATCAATTAATGCTTGGCATGCAGTGACACCGGTGACAATGGTGCGAATATCCGACTTGCCTTCGACCTGTAACCCATTTGGTGCATAGTCTTTAAAGGCAGAAACATTTAAAAAACTATCAAGATAAGACGCTAATGCTTGGCGAGAAACAACTGATGTCTGATGATGTGTGGACATAAAACCCCTAGAAATTAACTAATCTTAAGCAACAAAGATATAAACTTATTCGTATAAACCATGCGGACTTAACCGATATTCACTCAGACGATAGCGATCCATACTGTACACCATGGCGATATCATCAGTTTAACCGAATACTGTCGCTCTCGCGAAGAATATCCAAGCTAAAAATTAATTTAAAAAACAAAAATAACCACCAAATAAATTAGGCTTGAGCCGCCAATAAGTACAGTCGATTGTCAAATTCAATCAATATTAAATCCAGATTAAATCGAAACCTAATGATGCTGAAATATCACTCTACTCGCTGATAAAATCAACTTCCGGATGGAAAATCCGCCAATTTATAGCTCAATTGGACTTTTGATGCATTAACACTTTAAAATTAGCGACAACCTTAATTTAACATGACAACCAATAGGTTATTTACTATGACAACATTGACTAAAGAAGAGGTCATCAGCCAACTACAAACGGCACTAGAACGACAATCTGGTAACACAGTATCAATTGAGCAAGCAGGCAGTTGGTACAAAATTGACGGCCAGAAATCTGTGCGCTTTAGCGAACTTGAAACAATGCTTACACAACTTACTGCCTCGACGACAAATAAACAGCCTGCGGCAGAGATGCACAAACCTATCGCTAAACCTGCAGCCAAGCCAATCAACAATGCGGCAGCAAAAAAATCACCCAATCGCCAAGCTCAAATAACTTCAGGCGGTTTAACGCCTAAGCAGTTATGGCGTCAAAAGCTCGAGCACACTTCAGGTAAGCAAACATTACCTCGTGGGTTTTAATCACTTTAGCAAAGTAGCCAATGTACTGTTGCAAATGGATTTTGCCCTTGTAATACACAAAAGGAGCCTAGGCTCCTTTTTGTTTTATTGCGTATGTCATCACATCGCCAAATCAACCCTGACATAACCGCTTAAATAAACCACTCTCACTTCATCACCGGCAGCAAAACGCATCCCCGGATCTGCATCTTGGATAACCATAACTTGGCTTCCGTCTTCTTGTTTTATCATGAGTTCAACTAATTTAGTTTCAAGATAATACTGTTGGTTTCCATGCTGACTGCCTATACCGCCACCAATTAATGCCCCTAAAACGGTAGCTACATCTTGGCCTGAACCGCCACCGAACTGATGCCCTATAACTCCACCGACTAAGGCGCCACCAAAAGTTTTCCAGCCGCTATGGCTGTCTTCAACGAGCTGTTTTTCAGTGATGTTTTTGACCGATTCAATCTGACCATAGATGACTTTTTCCACGGGTACGGCTTGATTTCGCTCATAAGCAGCTTGGCTTTGACCACAAAACAAGCACATAGTCAGTAAAACTACAAAAATACTCTTCACATTGACAGTTATGATTTTAAACATGATCAATATCCGCTAAGTTAACGATAAGGTATGCCAAATAATATACTCATTTTGAACTCACTGTCTTATTTAAATCAATCCATCGACTTCCCGCCACCAGAGCTGGCGCTTATCGATCCCAATGGCTTATTAGCCATTGGGGGAGATTTACGTCCAGAGCGCTTAGCAGAAGCCTATTATCAAGGTATTTTCCCTTGGTTTAATGTCAGTGATCCCATTTTATGGTGGTCACCAGATCCTCGAGCGGTATTTGAACCTCGTCATCCATTTGGCAGCAAAAGCTTGATTAAGTTTCTTAAAAAATCCACCTGGCGATACACTATCAATCATGCCTTTTTAGATGTCTTAGCCGGTTGCGCTCAGCCACGAAGTTCACAGGATGGCACGTGGATTTCTGCCGAAATCCAAATGGCTTATTATGAACTTCATCTGCAAGGTCTTGCGCATTCTATTGAAGTCTGGGATGGCGACGATTTAGTGGGTGGGCTTTACGGTATTCCAGTGGGCAGTGTTTTTTGCGGTGAATCGATGTTTCATCGGCAAACTAATGCATCAAAAGCTGCATTTGCTATACTGAATCAACACTTGGTGAAACATGATTTTCAACTAATTGACGCGCAAGTAATGAATCCACATTTATTAAGTCTTGGGGCTATGGCGATACCAAGAAGTGAGTTTTTATCCATACTTCACTGCGGCCGCGATCAAACAAAGTCAGCATCCATATGGATCAAACAAGAGGTGTTTATTGAATTCTAAATCGGTTAGTGTCGGCATAAGCCAACCTTTTGATTGCAACTATATTGAAGGCAATAAAGAGCAATTATTGGTAATCCAAGAACCACAAATAGACCCATCGCTGTTTGAACAACTTCTTGCGATGGGGTTTCGTCGCAACGGTAACGCAATTTACAAACCACGCTGCCCGAGTTGCCAATCTTGCCAATCTATTCGACTGAATGTGAATGATTTTGTGTTGTCCAAACGCCAAAAAAGAACCTTAAAAAACAACCGAGACTTGCATTGGAAGATCAGTCATACATCACGGCCAGAGCACTATGACTTATACCAACGCTATATCAATGAACGCCATAGTGATGGCCCTATGTACCCGGCATCACAAGCTCAATATGATGATTTTTTACTATCAGATTGGTTACCGCCAATGTTTATTGAACTGTTTGATAAAGACCAATTAATTGGCGTGGCGGTGACCGATGAGATGGCGCAAAGTTTCTCGGCCATATACAGCTATTTCGACCCAGACTACGCAGAACGATCACTGGGTTCGTTGATGATTTTAATTCAATGCCAATTGGCTAAGTCGTTAGGTAAACGATTTTTGTATTTGGGCTATCAAATTGATCAAAATAGAAAAATGAGTTACAAACGCCAATATCGTCCATATCAAATTTTAACGGCTCTTGGTTGGCAAGTTGGCGAAAATCTTACGCCTCTTTCTTGTTAACGGCCTTTACAGTTCGGCGTTTTTGGGGCATGATACGCCCGATTTTTTCATATTTGAAGGCTAATGGGATAACTAATTAATGGCGAAAGAAGACAACATTGAAATGCAGGGCACTATCCTTGAGACCTTGCCAAATACAATGTTCCGCGTAGAGCTTGAAAATGGACATGTGGTGATAGCCCACATCTCTGGCAAAATGCGCAAAAACTACATCCGTATTTTAACGGGTGACAAAGTCACTGTACAGTTGACACCTTATGACTTATCTAAAGGTCGTATCGTCTTCCGCGCACGTTAATCGCTAGCCTCAACAATGTAAAAACCGACTGCCTGTCGGTTTTTTTGTTGTTATACCAAACTGCATAAATACAGTGTATTCAACGTAACGCAACACGCATCAAACAAGACGAATGTTCAACGTAATGGGTAACCCTTTTATCAGACATTCAACCAAGCATCGCGATGGTTGTAATCCGTTTTGCAGAAGCACCTCATACGATCCACTGCTATGTTTATTGATTTAAAAGGGGATACCCATTTTGTTATCAATACCCATTGAATTGAACAGTAAGAAATGCTTTACCTTGATGACTGATTTATTGAAGCAACGGTAATAGGCGCAATTAACACGCATAAAAAAAGATGACCCATGGGTCATCTTTTTTAATAGCATATTGTGAATCAAATTGATTATTACGAGACTTTTTCCAACGACTCGCAATCGATGTTGATCTCACCATCTTTGACGTCAATATGCGCAATACCACCTCGTTCAAGCACACCGAACAAGATTTCATCGGCTAACGGACGTTTAATCAATTCTGTCACCACACGTGACATTGGGCGCGCACCCATTGATTTATCATAGCCCTTCTCAGCCAGCAAGGTTCGCGCTTCATCACTGACATCCAGGGTGACACGTTTATCATCTAGCTGTGCCTGCAATTCCACTAAGAACTTATCCACCACTTTGGCAATAACTGTCATGTCTAAATGGTTAAACCAGACGATTGAATCTAAACGGTTACGGAACTCAGGTGAAAACATCTTATTGATTTCAGCTAACGCATCTTGGGTGTGATCTTGCTGTCTAAAACCAATCGATTTACGAATAGTTTCTTGTACACCAGCATTGGTGGTCATCACTAAGGTGACATTTCTAAAATCAGCTTTGCGACCGTTGTTGTCGGTCAATGTCCCGTGATCCATGACTTGCAATAGTAAATTGAATACATCCGGGTGTGCCTTTTCAATCTCATCAAGCAACACCACACAATGCGGATTTTTAATCACAGCGTCGGTGAGCATGCCACCTTGATCATAACCAACGTAGCCAGGAGGCGCACCGATTAAGCGTGACACGGTATGACGTTCCATGTACTCAGACATATCAAAGCGGATCAGTTTAAGGTTAAGACAATTGGCCAATTGATTGGTCACTTCTGTTTTACCTACCCCTGTTGGGCCTGCAAACATAAAGCTTCCTACTGGCTTTTTCTCAGAACCTAAACCACTGCGCGATAAGCGTATGGCAGCGCTAAGGCTCTCAATCGCTTTGTCTTGACCAAATACAACCATCTTAAGGTTACGTTCAAGGTTGCGCAGCATATCCTTGTCAGTCGACGATACCGACTTCTCAGGAATACGGGCTAACTTAGCAATGATGGCTTCAATTTCAGCTTGGCCAATGGTCTTTTTACGTTTGCTTTGCGGCATCATCACCATACGAGCACCGGCTTCATCAATCACATCAATCGCTTTGTCAGGTAAATGACGATCGTTGATGTGCTTCGCCGATAAAATAGCCGCACTGCTGATAGCTGCTTGGGTATAACGCACACCATGATATTCTTCGTACTTGGATTTAAGCCCCATCAATATTTTGGTGGTTTCGGCCACAGAAGGCTCATTGATATCAATTTTTTGGAAGCGACGAGCTAAAGCGCGGTCTTTCTCAAAAATACTTTGATACTCTTGGAATGTAGTCGATCCCATGCAGCGTAACTTACCACTAGACAATAATGGCTTGAGTAAGTTAGAGGCATCCATGACACCACCAGACGCGGCGCCAGCACCAATAATGGTATGGATTTCATCAATAAATAAAATCGCATGTTCATCTGCAGCCAATTCTTTCAACAAGCTTTTAAAACGCTTTTCAAAATCACCACGATATTTAGTGCCCGCTAATAACGAGCCTAAATCTAGCGAGTACACGGTGGCATTAGCCATCACATCTGGCACTTGTTTATTGACAATCCGATAAGCCAAACCTTCTGCAATAGCCGTCTTACCGACGCCAGCTTCACCCACAAGCAAGGGATTATTCTTGCGGCGACGACACAGGGTTTGAATTGCACGCTCAATTTCAGCATCACGCCCAATAAGTGGATCGATAATACCGTCTTGCGCAAGTTGGTTTAAATTGGCGGCAAATTGCGCCAACATGCTGCGATCTTCGGCAGTTTCAGATTGGTCTTCAACACGTTCTTGATCTGGTGATTCACCAGAATCATCTTCTTTAGCCATGCCATGAGAAATAAAATTCACTACATCTAGGCGAGTAATATCACAACGGCGCAACAAATAAACCGCTTGTGATTCTTGCTCACTAAAAATAGCCACCAGCACATTGGCACCGGAGACTTCGTTGCGACCAGATGATTGCACATGGAACACCGCACGCTGCAGAACACGTTGAAATCCCAAGGTAGGTTGAGTTTCACGTTCTTCAGTCGATTCAGCAATAATCGGCGTGGTTTGTTGAATGAAATTAGCCACTTCTTCACGTAAACGATTCACATCCGCACCACAAGCAATTAATGCTTCGTAGGCAGAGGGATTGTCGATCAGCGCTAATAATAAATGTTCTACCGTCATGTATTCATGACGTGAATCTCTAGCTTGCTGAAACGCTAGGTTCAAGGTGACTTCCAGGTCTTTGTTCAGCATAAGCACCTCTTAAATTTAACCACAGACTATGAGAAATCGATATTATGCTTTCTCTAACGTACACAGTAACGGATGTTGGTTTTCTCTTGCAAACTGATTTACTTGAAAAACTTTTGTTTCTGCTATTCCAAATGGAAATACACCACACAATCCTTTACCTTGATTATGAATAGCTAACATTATATCAACAGCTTGCTGTTCATTTTTCTCAAAGAATCGTTGTAATACTTCTACCACAAAATCCATTGGGGTGTAATCATCATTATTTAACACCACTTTATACATATTGGGCGGTTGTAGTTCAGATTCAACCTTTTCCGCAATATGTTCTACGTTGCCTAATTTAGCCATTGTTTAATACTAGCCTCTCGTTTGGTTCCCGACCACTTGATATTGTTAAATTAATTAAATGTTGCCTTTTTGTTAATTAGCTCTTGACTTCTTTTCGTACAAATTTCATTCTGTTTGCTAGGCGGCGAATACTAGACCGCTGGATAATAAGTTTTACTATCTTACTGGTAAGTAGACAACAGAAGGAAGTGGAAGTATGGCAAACGGAACTGTTAAATGGTTCAACAACGCCAAAGGATTCGGGTTTATTTGCCCTGATCAGGGTGGTGAAGATGTATTTGCGCACTATTCAACTATCGAAATGGAAGGTTATCGTACCTTAAAAGCAGGTCAACCTGTATGCTTCGAAGTTGAAGAAGGCCCTAAAGGAATGCATGCTTCAGCCATCTCGCCAACAATTTAATTGGTGAGACTATAAAACAAAAAGACAGGGATTTTAATCCCTGTCTTTTTTTATTATCTAAAAAACGTCAAATTTATCAATTTAACACCTTGATACCAAGATGGATTCATTAAACAAAAATCACGTTTAGTGAGCGGTTATGCCCTTAACCAATAACAAATTGGTTTAATGTTGCACTAGGACGCATGGCGTGTTCGGCTTTAGTTGCATCTAAACGGTAATAACCACCTAAATCAACTGCAGGACCTTGTGAACCATTCAACTCAGCAAGGATAACCGTTTCATTTATAGCCAATGATTGGGCGAGTGGAGCAAAATGCGCTGCCAGCTCTGCATCCTCAGTTTGCTCTGTTAATGCTTGTGCCCAATACATCGCTAGGTAGAAGTGACTACCACGGTTATCGAGTTCGCCTACGCGACGAGAAGGTGATTTATTGGTGTCAAGGAACACGCCAATAGCCACATCTAAGGTATCTGCTAGCACTTGCGCTTTAGCATTGTTTGTTGTTTGGCTTAAGTGCTCTAAAGAAGCCGCTAGTGCCAAAAACTCACCTAATGAATCCCAACGTAAGTGACCTTCTTTTTCGACTTGTTGCACGTGCTTAGGCGCTGAACCACCGGCACCTGTTTCAAATAAGCCACCACCACTCATCAATGGAACGATAGACAACATCTTTGCACTGGTACCCAGCTCAAGAATTGGGAATAAGTCTGTTAAGTAGTCACGTAATACGTTACCCGTTACAGAAATAGTATCTTCACCTTTAATAATGCGCTCTAAAGTAAAACGAGTCGCATCTTCTGGGGTCATGATTTGGATGTCTAAACCAGCGGTATCTTGCTCGGCAAGATATACAGTCACTTTCTTAATTAACTCAGCATCGTGAGCACGATTGCTGTCCAACCAGAATACTGCAGGTGTGTTGCTTAAACGCGAGCGCTTAACGGCTAGCTTAACCCAGTCGCGAATAGGCGCATCTTTCACTTGGCACATACGGTAAATATCGCCAGCTTCAACGTTATGACTCATTAATACATCGCCAGCTTGATTAATTACATTAACCGTACCTGCTGCTTTAATTTCAAACGTTTTATCATGACTACCGTACTCTTCTGCTTTTTGAGCCATTAAGCCCACGTTAGGCACGCTGCCCATAGTGGTTGGGTCAAATGCACCGTGCTTTTTACAGAACGAAATAGTTTCTTGATAAACACCGGCGTAACTACGATCTGGGATCATTGCTTTGGTGTCTTGCAACTGGCCATCTGGGCCCCACATTTTACCAGAAGAGCGAATCGCTGCTGGCATTGACGCATCAATAATGATGTCGCTTGGTACGTGTAAGTTGGTGATACCTTTGTCTGAATCTACCATTGCAAGTGCTGGGCGAGCAGCATAAACAGCAGCAATATCAGCTTCAATTTCGTTGCGCTTAGCTTCTGGTAAAGTACTGATTTTGGCATAGACATCACCAAAACCATTGTTTACATCTACGCCGAGCTCAGCAAATAATGCGCCATGCTTATCAAATACATCTTTAAAGAACACTTTCACTGCCAAACCGAATAATATTGGGTCAGACACTTTCATCATGGTGGCTTTAAGGTGTAAAGATAATAATATATCTTCAGATTTTGCCGCTTCGATTTCACGAGTATAAAATTCTACAAGGGCTTTTTTACTCATCACTGAAGAATCAATCACTTCGTCAGCCAATAGTGCTAAACCACTTTTCAGAACAACGTCTTTACCGTCTTGCTGAGTCAATACGATATTGACTTTATCTGCAGTTGCTAAGGTTACAGACTGTTCGCTACCGTAGAAGTCACCTTCGCTCATATGAGCAACGTGAGACTTAGAATCACTGGCCCATTTACCCATTGAATGAGGGTTTTTCTTGGCGTAGTTTTTCACTGAGGTTGGTGCACGACGGTCAGAGTTACCTTCACGTAATACTGGGTTTACTGCACTGCCTTTAATTTTGTCGTAACGTGACTGCGCTTCAACTTCAGCGTCATTTTTAGGCTCATCAGTATAATTAGGAATGTCATAGCCTTTTGCTTGAAGTTCAGCAATACATGCTTTTAACTGAGGCACTGACGCACTGATGTTAGGTAACTTAATGATGTTGGCTTCTGGCTTGTTAGCCAATTCACCTAATTCTGTTAACGCATCGGCAATTTTTTGCTCTGCGGTTAATTTTTCAGGGAAGTTAGCAATAACACGACCCGACAAAGAAATATCACGCGTTTCAACTTTCACACCTGCTGCGTCAGTAAAAGTACGGATAATAGGCAATAAAGATAGCGTAGCAAGTGCCGGCGCTTCATCAGTTTCTGTGTATATGATCGTTGGAGTGTTATCTTTCATTTTATTTCCTACATTATTGTAAATTAATAATTTATTAGAATAAATTGCGTAAGCATTTGACGGGCTTTGATGGATAACACTCGCATAAGTAAGCCAAGATCAGCGATCTAGGTCCACTTGTTATCAGCCAAGTATGTGAAATCCCCTATCCCATTTTTTATTATATTTTGTTCTCAAACCTCTGAGATTTGACGGTTAAATTCGCCAGCTCAGAATGATAAATTAGGCACAGATCACAATTTTTAGGCGGACATCATAGATCATTCTTAATAATTTTCAAATTCCACTAAGGGCGAATACGCAGTAAACTAACATAAATTGATTTATATTCGCTTACTTATCACTCACTCGTATTAGCAAAGGATGTTAACCATACCTTTATGGCAAAAATCGGTAAATTGAGTCCATTCAAAAAAACATCTCCCTACAAAGCAGACATGTCGACAAAAGCTGGCAATCGCAGCAGGGTGAAATCGCGTCCGCCGCAAAAACCTCGACCTGAAAATCCACTCATTGTGTTATTTAATAAACCTTTTGATGTGTTGTGCCAATTTACCGATGAAGCAGGCCGGCAAACATTAAAAGACTTTATTCCAGTTGCAGATGTTTATGCTGCCGGGCGTTTAGACCGTGACAGTGAAGGTTTATTGTTACTCACCAACGACGGGCAATTGCAGGCAAAGTTGACTCATCCAGCTAAAAAAACCTTCAAAACCTATTGGGTCCAAGTTGAAGGTGAGCCGTCAATTGACACCATTAACGCACTTTGTAATGGCGTAGAATTAAAAGATGGTATGACCTTACCTGCAAAAGTCAGTCTAATGGACTCACCCGCGGTTTGGCCCAGAAACCCACCAGTGCGTGAGCGCAAAGCCATTCCAACAAGCTGGCTAGAAGTACAAATTTGTGAAGGTCGAAATCGCCAAGTTAGGCGCATGACAGCACATGTCGGCCATCCAACCTTAAGACTAATCCGTTATAAAATAGGCCAATGGTGTCTAGATGATTTACCAAATGGTGAATATAAACTGATCAACACAGCAAAGTAATCGCTGGCAGACACTGTATACAAGAGGACAAGATGACTGAACGTTATAAACCTAATACCACTGTCGCTTGCGTGATCCACTGCCAAGGTAAATTTTTATTGGTTGAAGAACGCATTAACGGTGCCATTAAATTTAATCAACCGGCTGGGCATTTAGAGGCAAATGAATCGATAATTGAAGCATGTGCTCGTGAAATAGTCGAGGAAACCGGACTCGCGTTATCACCTCAAGCCATTGTCGGCATCTACCAATTTAGCGCCTCGGACGAGTTAGCCTTTGTGCGCTATACATTTTGTATCGAACTGTCTGAGCAACGCCAAGCGCTTCCTCTGGACAGTGCCATTATAACCACGCACTGGCTAAGCCTAGCTGAAATCATTGCCCTTGGTAGCCAGCTTCGTAGCCCGCTAGTGGTAAAAAGTATTGCTGACTTTGTGCAGCAAGCCGATAAAAACCACCCATCACAGCACACCCCTCTGTCACTGCTGAATGTCGATTACTTTTAATGACTGGTGTCAGGCAATTTGCCTGCACCTCAAGATAGCCCATTAAGCGAATGCGTGATAGAATATGCGCCGCACAAATGTCATGTTTACTCAGCATTATCGGAATCAATCGGTTCAATACGTGCAAGCAACAATATCCAACATCTCGACCAACAAAAATCGAGTGCAATTGCCTTGAAACATTGGCATTGCGGCACCATATACACACTATCTATCTTCAAGGTTTTTAGGATTTATGACATCAATCAACCCAGCATCAAACGGTAAAAAAGTCATTGTCGGTATGTCCGGCGGTGTAGACTCTTCAGTATCAGCTTACTTGTTAATGCAGCAAGGCTACGAGGTTGAAGGTCTGTTTATGAAAAACTGGGAAGAAGACGACACTGATGAATATTGCGCAGCAGCCGATGATTTAAAAGATGCACAATCGGTATGTGACAAGCTCGGGATTAAAATGCATACCGTTAATTTTGCTGCTGAATACTGGGACAATGTATTTGAATACTTTTTAGCAGAATACAAAGCGGGCCGCACACCGAACCCTGACATTATGTGCAATAAAGAAATCAAATTTAAAGCCTTTCTTGAATTTGCCGACGACATTTTAGACGCCGATTACATCGCCATGGGCCATTATGTCCGCCGTCGAGACAACAGTGATGGCAGCGTTGAAATGCTCCGCGGTGTTGATGGTAATAAAGATCAGAGCTATTTTTTATACACCTTAAGTCATGAACAAGTCAGTCGCAGCTTATTCCCGGTTGGTGAACTTGAAAAGCATCAAGTTCGCGAAATAGCCCAAAAGCTAGGATTAATTACTCACGACAAAAAAGACAGCACTGGCATATGCTTTATCGGTGAACGCAAATTTACCGACTTTTTAGCCACCTATTTACCTGCACAGCCTGGTGATATTGAAACCTCTGAAGGCGAAGTCATTGGAACTCACCAAGGTTTGATGTACCACACGCTTGGACAACGCAAAGGCCTTGGCATTGGTGGACTTAAAAACAGTAATGAAGACCCATGGTATGTGGTTGAAAAAGATTTAGTCCGTAATGTGTTGATTGTAGCGCAAGGGGGCAATCACCCTCGCCTGATGTCCAACGGCATGACAGTTAATCAACTGCATTGGGTCGATCGAAAAGGTCCCGTCAATCATTGCCATATCACGGTTAAAACTCGTTATCGTCAACGTGATGTCGGCTGCACACTCTCTTATGATGACGCCGAAAACATTACCGTGATGTTTGATGAACCCGTTGCCGCTGTGACCCCAGGGCAATCAGCAGTATTTTATGATGGTGACATCTGTTTAGGTGGCGGCATAATCGATACCTTAATCCGAGGATAATCCGTGAGCCAAACTCCAGACAACATCTTGTTTGAACGCACTATGGCTTTTGCCGGTATTTTACAAGCTATCGGTCAAGTGCAGTATTTAGCCCGCCACGGTGAAAGTGACAAAGACGCCTTAGCGGCAACTCTCAACACTATTTTAGTCACCGAACCAGAATCCACGGCAGATGTGTATCAGGATAAAACCATTTTAGATAATGGTTACCAATTGATCCAAAATCAGCTTGGGGATGGCAGCAACAAAGATGTCGAAACCACTCGTTACCTTGTTGGCGTGTTAACCCTGGAACGAAAGCTTGCACGCTCGCCAAACGGTTTGGGCATGCTTGCTGAGCGCATCAATCAAGTGCATCGCCAATTAGCACACTTTGCCATTACTGATGAACAAGTCCTGGCCAATTTTGCCAGTATTTATAGTGATGTCATCAGCGAATTAGGGCCTAAATTACAAATATCGGGTAATCCCGATTGCCTAAAGCAACCTCAGGTGCAACATAAAATTCGTGCTTTGCTGCTTGCAGCAATGCGCAGTGCAGTATTATGGCGTCAATTAGGTGGCAAACGCCGCCATCTGGTGTTTGCTCGCAAGGCAATATTTGACACAGCAAAACAAAGCCAAAATAACAATTAATCGAATCACCCTACAACTAAGTTCATCAAGGAGCTTCAAATGGATCTTTCCGCACTAACTGCTATCTCTCCGATAGACGGTCGTTATGGTAGCAAAACCGCCTCATTACGAGGGATTTTCAGCGAGTTCGGTCTTACTAAGTACCGTGTTCAAGTTGAAATCAATTGGTTAAAGCTATTATCTAGCTGCCCAGAGATTGAAGAAGTTCCCCCTTTTAGCGAAACCGCCCTCGCCTTGTTAGACAGCATCAAAGACAATTTTAGCGAACAAGACGCCCTGCGTATTAAGGCGATTGAAAGCACCACTAATCACGATGTAAAAGCGGTTGAGTATTTCATTAAAGAGCAAATTGCCGACAACGCCGAGCTAGTTGCTATCGATGAATTTGTGCACTTTGCCTGTACTTCTGAAGACATCAACAACTTATCTCATGGCTTAATGTTAAAAGAAGCGCGCGAGCAAGTGTTAGTACCACAGTGTCAGCAAATTATTGATGCTATCAAAAAATTAGCGCATGACAATAAAAGCGTACCGCTAATGTCGCGAACCCACGGCCAGCCAGCATCGCCATCAACACTTGGTAAAGAAATGGCTAACGTTGCTGTGCGTTTAGACCGCCAATTAAACCAAATCAACGCAGTTGAAATCATGGGTAAAATTAACGGTGCTGTGGGTAACTATAATGCCCACATGTCAGCCTACCCTGAAGTTAACTGGCATGAGCTGTCGCAACGTTTTGTAACCAGTCTTGGTATTAACTGGAACGCGTATACCACCCAAATTGAGCCGCATGATTACATTGCTGAATTGTTCGATGCCATTGCTCGTTTCAACACCATCCTAATCGATTTTGATCGTGATATTTGGGGTTATGTTGCACTAGGCCACTTTAAGCAGCGCACTATCGCTGGCGAAATTGGTTCATCAACCATGCCGCACAAAGTCAATCCAATTGATTTTGAAAACTCCGAAGGTAACTTAGGTATCGCTAACGCGCTAATGCAACACTTAGCTGCTAAATTACCGGTATCAAGATGGCAACGTGACCTAACTGACTCAACCGTATTACGTAACTTAGGCGTAGGTATGGCTCACTCGTTAATAGCTTATCAAGCGACCTTAAAAGGCATTAGCAAGTTAGAAGTCAATGAAGCACAACTTTTAGCGGAATTAGACAAAAACTGGGAAGTTCTGGCAGAACCAGTACAAACCGTTATGCGTCGTTACGGAATTGAAAAACCGTATGAGAAACTAAAAGAACTGACACGTGGTAAGCGTATTGATGCGGCACAACTTGCTGTATTTATTGATGGTCTTGAATTACCAGAACACGTAAAAGTTGAATTGAAAAAAATGACTCCAGCAAACTATATTGGCCGCGCAGAAGCCTTTGTTGATGAGCTAAAATAGTCTTACACGCTTTATGCATAACATGAGCGGTCGCATATGTGGCCGCTTTTTTATTGTATGAAATACCTGTTATTATTCTGCTGAAAATACGTTATTGTTCATTAAGACTCACTAATCTCAACTCGGATTAAGAGATGGGCTAAGTAAGCTAAATCAGAATATTGCACCTATTTATTATCCCGATCTGAGATTAACCATGTACACATTAAATATTGATACCCAAGCCTTTATTAAACAGCATTGGCAACAAAAACCACTTGTGATCAAACAGGCTTTTGTCGACTTTGACGACCCTATCGCAGCAGATGAACTTGCTGGACTTGCCTGTGAAGAAGAAATATCGTCACGTGTTGTGGTGACCAAAGGTGACGACTGGGACGTTGTTCAAGGTCCATTTGAAGACTACGACCAATTTGGTGAAGACAACTGGCAATTATTAGTCCAAGCCGTCAATCATTGGTACCCAGATTCGCAAGCTTTAGTCGAAGCGTTCCGATTTTTACCAGACTGGCGCTTTGACGACTTAATGGCATCATTTGCCACACCTGGTGGTGGTGTTGGCCCGCATATCGATAATTACGATGTGTTTATCATTCAAGGAGACGGGGAACGTCGTTGGAAAGTGGGCGATAAAGGGCAACATAAGCGCCGCGGCGATAATCCAAACTCGCCTTTGGTTGACGATTTTGAGCCGATTATTGATGTGATTTTACAAAAAGGTGATGTACTTTATATTCCACCAGGATACCCACATTGCGGCGAAACATTATCACTGGCTATGTCGTATTCCATTGGATTTAGAGCCCCAAGTCAGCAAGAGCTATTAACTGAATTAGCTGACGCGTTAATTGACAGCAACCAGGGGCAGAAGCGTTTCACGTCATCTGACGAGCCAGCAGAACCCGGCCTTATCAGCCAAACTCATCAACAAGGCATCATGGATTTATTGACGCAGTTGGCACAAGATCCTGCCAGCTACCAGACTATGTTAGGTAAATTACTCAGTCAAAATCGTTTTGAACTGGATATTTGTGAAGGCGAAGAGCCATTAACGGCTGATGATTTATTAGAAGCCATTGAACAAGGTGCGGTTATTCAACGTATCGGTGGTCTAAAAGTCTTGCGCTTAGAAAATGATAACCTACCACGTTTGTTTATTAACGGTGAAGTGTACACCTTTGCTGATGCGCCGAATGACATGCTACAACTTTTGGCCAATCAAGTGAGCATTCCCCCTAATGAGGCTCATTTATTCACTGACAATGTGGCAGCGCTAGATGTCATCACGGGATTACTCAATCAAGGATTATTCTACTTAGCAGAAGACGATTGCGAATAAGCGTCTGAGCAATAGCGTATAAGCGACTAAGCTGAGTGATGGTCATTAATCTCGCTTAGCTAAAATAATAAAAAAGGCACTAACAGTGCCTTTTTTGTGTCTGTTACGTTAGTTTGGTGACTCAGGCTGTTACGCCCACAATTTTTCATCTTGATGCATTTTATATAGACTTTCTGCACGCGACACCAATAACTGCGCAAATTTCAGTTGGGTAGCATCTTTGGTGACACCTGACTTATGCAAGTTTTCCGCTTTAAGTTGCCACATCATCGAAAAATGTCTAATCGCGTCACGAGCCGTTGCGGCCACTTTCACATCAACATAGTCCGACGGTAAATCGCCTGACATCACCCAAAAGGTTTGTTTTTTAGGTTGTTTCGATTCCATCTTCCAAATAGCTAAATAAGGTGCAAGATAACGACTTTCGTCAGCAAGGACTTTGCTTGGGATCACCCCTTTTTCAGCCAAAAAACGATTCGCCTTTTGGAATTGAGTTCGCACCCATTCTTGTCTTAATGCTTCTGGCTCTGGTGTTGGCTGTGCAACCTGTTCTGCAACTTCTTCAGTCATAATACTTCCTATCTTATTGTTATAATGCAGATTAGAACAAAAAACTTACCTGCGATTTAATCAAAAAACAATTACGTAACACAAAATACTTTACGTTTACGTAAAGTGGCAAGCTAAATTGCCACACTAATCACAAAAATAACTAAATCATGCTTTGTTGAGAGTATCTCTAAATGCTATCTTGCTGCAATAAATATAACAAGCAGTCGTTAGCACCTTATGTACTCAATTGCGTCAGGTGCCAAAACTTTACTTTAACAAGCTAGTAAACGGAGATGTCACGTGGCAGTTTTTAATCATGTTTCGTTCGATGAACACGAACAGGTGGTCTTTTGTCATGATAAGCAAAGTGGTTTAAAAGCCATCATTGCCGTACACAACACTAACCTCGGCCCAGCGGTAGGTGGTTGTCGTATGTGGAATTATCAATCGGATGATGAAGCTTTAACAGACGTATTACGCCTTTCTCGCGGTATGACTTATAAGAATGCATTGGCCGGTCTTACTATGGGTGGTGGTAAAGCGGTTATTATTGCCGATCCGAAAACCACCGACCGCGAAGCGTTATTTCTTGCATTCGGACGCTTTGTGAACAGTTTAGGCGGAAAATATTACTCAGCTGAAGATGTTGGTGTTTCAACGTCAGACATGATGATAGCCAATCGTGAAACTGAATTCGTAGCAGGTCTGGAAGGTAAATCAGGTGATCCATCACCTCTGACCGCCTTAGGCACTTACCTTGGTATTAAAGCTGCGATAAAACATCAACGAGGTATCGACAGCCTACAAGGCATTAAAGTGTCAGTGCAAGGAGTCGGTCACGTGGGTTACTACTTGTGTAAGCATTTACACGAAGCAGGCGCTGAGCTGATTGTAACCGACATTCATCAAGCTTCACTTGACCGTGTTGCTAGCGAATTTGGTGCAACTCTTGTCGCACCGCAAGATATCTATACCCAAGATGTTGATGTATATGCGCCATGCGCATTAGGTGCAACACTTAACGATACGACCTTACCATTACTCAAAGCCACCATAGTTGCCGGTTGTGCCAACAACCAGTTAGCTGAAGTTCGCCATGGTGAAAAACTCAAGCAAATGGGTATTTTGTACGCACCAGATTATGTGATAAACGCTGGCGGTATTATCAATGTGTCGTTCGAGAAAAACTATGATGCTATAGCGTCAACCGCCAAAGTAGAACAGATTTACAATACGCTACTGACCATTTTTGAGCGTGCTGATGCTGAAGATCGCACCACAGGCTCAGTTGCAGATGAAATGGCTAAAGCGATTATCGACGCGGCTCGTTAATATCAATCATTAATATGCTTGATTAAGAGTGATTTTTACTCTGATGTACAAGGAAATGCTCAGGCATTTCCTTTTTTTATGACCCAACTTAAGCAGCAAGCTTAATCAAGTTGCAACAAATCGTTCACCTTAGCGTCAAATAACTGCCCTACTCTAAGTTAACACTGACGCAATCTGTGTATTAGGGTGAAGGCAGATGAACTCCCACAGCAATAAGAGTAACCAGCAACGCCAACCGTTATCTCATTTAACTACGTCTGGGAAAATCCAGCATTTTCATGCACTGTCGATTTCTGATGTGCATTTAGGCAGCATAGATTGCAAAGCAGAATTTTTATTACATTTTCTAAATCATAGCCAGTGCCAATATTTGTATCTGGTGGGCGATATTATTGATATTTGGGCATTAAAAAAACGGGTCTTTTGGCCTGAAAGTCATAACAACGTCATCCAGAAAATCCTCGAACTGGCCAGTAATGGCACTCAAGTTATCTATATCCCCGGTAATCACGATGAAGCGTTTAAAAGCTACGCAGATAGTCACTTTAGAGGCATTACCCTCGCCAAACAGTATGTCCATCAGTCCATTAATGGCAAACGCTTTTTAATTCTTCATGGTGATCAATTTGACGCCCAAGTTTGTGTCAGCAGGATCTACGCTAAATTAGGTGACCATTTATATGATGTTTTACTTTGGTCAAACCGCCAATTACACAGTGTTAGAAGCTGTTTAGGATATCCGTATTGGTCATTAGCCAGCTATATAAAGCTGCGGGTCAATAAAGCCCAACAAGCCATTAATCAGTATCGAGATGCAGTACTTCGCTATTGTGCTAAACAACAGGTCGACATGGTTATCTGTGGTCATATCCATCAACCAGAGTTATCACAGCACACTATCAATAATCGCACTATCACCTATGCCAATGATGGCGACTGGGTCGAAAATTGTACCTTAATTGCTGAAACCCTGACGGGTAACGTGGAGTTGCTCAAGTGGGATGAGCAAACGTTACAAGCAAAAGTTGTCAACACGATTTATTTCGGCGCTTCACAAACCGAGTTAATCATTACGCCTCAGCCCCAACACGTTGCATAAATAAGGCTAAAATATGATATTTTCTGTCGATAATGTAGTAGAAAAAAACCTGCCCAATGTGCATAACAAGCCTTGGTTAGCCGTGCCAACAAGAGCAATGTTGCGCTATTTACTGCATGAAAAGCAGTGTAACGACATGGCCAATGAACACGCGCATTTATCCGGCGTCGATTTTGTTGAACAAATTCTTGCATGTTTAAATTTCAGTTACAGTGTGCCTAATAACGAAATTGAAAATATTCCTATCGAAGGCCGTGTGGTGATCTATGCTAATCACCCTATTGGTTCGTTAGACGCATTAGCGTTAATCAAATTAATTAGCCAAGTTAGACCAGACATAAAAGTCGTTGCCAATGAATTACTCATGGCCATTAAGCCACTGCATTCAATTTTATTGCCAGTACGCAATATGACTGGCGGTACGCCGAAACAGCACTTAAATGAAATCCATCATCACCTTAACAACGAAGGTGCGGTGTTAATTTTCCCCTCAGGTGAAGTATCACGCTTGCGCCCTACAGGCGTAACAGACTTACATTGGCACAGTGGTTTTTTGAAAATGGCCCGCGCGTGTAATGCACCGCTTTTACCTATATTTGTTGATGCAAAAAACTCAGCCACATTTTATGGTGCATCAATGATCTACAAACCATTAGCCACCTTGCTGCTGGTTAAAGAAATGTTTAAGCAGATGGACCATGTGATGCCGGTGAGAATTGGGCAATTAATTGCCAAGGAAGTGGTCGGCAGCCAAGACTTCCCCCTTAAAACCAAAGTAAAACTGCTTAAAAATCATTTATACCGCATTGGTAAAAATCGCAGCCCATTATTTATAACTCAGAATGCCATTGCCCATCCAGAAAAACGCAGTGAGCTTCAACAAGCGCTACAACAATGTGAATTACTGGGGCAGACCCAAGACAACAAACAAATCTATTTATACAAGCATAGTCAAAGCAGTGCGATTATGCGTGAGATTGGCAGGCTTCGTGAAATTGCATTTAGAGCGGTGGGCGAAGGTACAGGTAAGCGACGTGATACCGACAAATATGATAATCATTACTATCATTTAGTGTTATGGGACAAGGATGAGTTAGAGATTGTTGGCTCTTACCGTTTTGCCAGTGCCAAAATGCTACATGAAACCATTGGTAAAAACAGCCTCTATAGTCAGTCATTATTTGAATACCACGATGCGTTTGCTCCCTATTTTGACCAAGGACTCGAGCTAGGTCGCAGTTTTGTGCAACCTAAATATTGGGGGCGTCGCAGCTTAGAATATTTATGGCAAGGTATTGGGGCATTTTTAATTAACAATCCCCAGTATCGTTTCCTCTTTGGTCCAGTATCATTAAGCGACAATTTACCCGTACAAGCCAAAGAAATGTTGGTGTTTTTTTATAAACATCAATTTGCTACCCAAGATGTTTTAGCCAGCTCATTTAATTCATATCAATTCACTGACGAACGTCAGCATCAATTACACCAGCTATTTAATGGCAGTGACTATGCTGAAAACTTTAAAATACTCAAACGGACACTTGCAAATATGGCTGTATCAGTACCGACACTATTTAAGCAATATGGTGAACTGTGTGATAACCAAGGCGTTCAGTTTTTAGACTTTGGTATTGATGCAGAGTTTGGTGACTGTATCGATGGTTTAGTGTTAGTCGATATCCATCAATTAAAACCGATTAAATATCAAAAATATTTAGCGGGGCATTTACCCGAAAACAAAATTGCATCGTGAGCCAATCGCGCACTAACCTGAGTAAGCAACTGTCATTGGCCGTTAAATGATTGTTACACTGATATTTATCTGATATAAAAGAATAAATATGTGGAGAATCGCTTATGACAACTTCTACCGAAATGCTGACAGAGACATTATCAGATAGCACGACTAACCGTATCAGTGTCTCGGACATCATGACAACTCGAGTGGTTACCATAGAAATGGATGATCGCCTGGTACTTGCCAAAGAAATTTTTGACAATGTCAGCTTTCATCATTTGCTCGTGGTTGATAACGAGAAATTGAGTGGCATCTTGTCTCATCGGGACTTTTTACGGGCGCTTAGTCCTAATATTGGTACCGCAGCTGAGCTCATTCGAGACACAGAAACCCTGCAAAAAAGGGTTCATCAAGTCATGACTCACAACCCGATCACTATTGCCCCTCATTGCGATATTAACCAAGCAACTAAAATGATTCTAGACAATGATATAGGCTGCTTACCAGTATTAGAAAACAACATCATTGTCGGTATTATTACTTGGAAAGATCTATTAAATGCCTATTGCGTTCGATAAATTCTGATGACCATCTCGCTGAAGCGATGGCTAATATTAGCAATCAACGTCATAGCAAAATCTAATTAACCCTCCAGATATACTACTCGTAATGCTGCGGTTTGAATTATGCTTGTCGTCGCTTTTTTACCCGCTAACTTAATTGCTTATTGTGCCACTCCCGGCACGCTTAATTCATCATAGATAGCTAATATTAGAGTGTACATAAAACCCATTTTTGCAACCGAATCTGTAAAAAATAAATATTATTAAGCTGGCCAACTAGATAGCTACATTTCGTAAATTGTTCATATTTATATGCTGGAAAATGTCACATTACTCTGCTTTTATTGTACACAGGGCTCGCGAGTATCATGTGATAAGGACGGCATTATGATTAAGTTTACTTACCATCTCAATCAAGACAATATTGAGCTACAAGCAAGTAATTGGTGTGGACTAGAGCGGGTATTTATTAACGGCAAAGTCGTGTCACGAAAATTCAACTTTGGCCTACAAAGTATGCATGACGTGCTGCTTAATAATGGTAAAAAATGCCGATTCCAATTAATTGTTGATCCACAGACAGAATTAGTCTCGTGCCGTATTTATAAACAAAACCAACTCGTTACTATTTTAAAGCAAGGCAAAAAACAGCTACAAAAAAGCCAGTTTCTGATTGAAACTAGCTTTGTTGTCTTGTGCATTGCCATGTTGAGCGTGTATTGGCTGAGTTAACTAAACATATCTAATGGGATTAGTATAAAACCAGCTGATTGAGCTATTAACCTATAGTGAACTCAAGCTGGACAGTAGACTTTGCATCTGTTGGCTTGCCATCAACAAATTTAGGTGCATAACGCCACTGGCTAAGTGCTTCTATCGATTCTTTTTCAAACTGGACACCACCTTTAGAGTCAATAATCTCCGGCGATTTAACAAAGCCATTTGCATCAACCGTAAACTCAACTTGCACCCAACCAGATTTTCTTCTTTGGGCATATGATTGAGGGTAATTAGGTGGTTTTCTAAATAACGGGGTTTGTTCTTGTTGGTCATTCCATGGAGTCATTTTACCAATTGCAACGCAATGCTCAGTAGCCTTATCGCCAAGGCCTTTTTGTTCATACAGTTTCACTAACAAGGCATGCGCACGAAGCTCATAGGGATGACTATAAGGCAATGCCTGATATTGTTTGATAACTTCAACTAAATTGTCGATAGCTTGAGTTGGCTTACCCATAGCTTCATATAACGCACCAGCTAGGTAAGTAGCATCAACTCGTTTTATGGCATCTTCTGGTAATTTACGGCTATAAATATCATAAGCATCAAACGCAAAATCTCTCACTTTACGAGTATAATACTCGGTGCGTGATAAGCGATGAAACGCGATGAGTTTCACTTCGGCAACCGTCAACTGATTGTCAGCTTTATCAGCAATCTCAATTGCTTCAAATAATAACGTTTTTGCGTATTTATCATCTGTTGTCGATTCAGCTAACCCAACCAAAGGATCAATTAACTCGATGCCATTATCCGTCACGTTTTCACGGTATACGGCTAATGCAGATGTAAATAACTGATGCGCCTTAAGTGTCGCTTCATCTTCAATAACACGGCCCTGATTGTTGTTCTTTGGTTCAACCATTAACGCATTTGCATAATTGATGGCTAACTTAGCGCTATCAAAGCTATCTTGACCAAACTTGATTTGGCCTAACTCATAGGCTTGTTGCGCATATTTCAGCGTATCTTGGTTATTGTGGCTTTCAAGAGAAACATTGTATTGCAGGTAAGCTTGAGAAAAACTATCTATATCGGTAGGTTCTGCATAAGCAAACTGACTCACAAACGCCGCGGCTATTGATATACGTAAAAGTGTTTTCATTACTGTCTAAATCCTTTTTATTTTTTATCCTTGGCCCTTTGTTATTCTTTGCACAATGTGAGCCATTATCGATATCTTAAACAGTTTGGATCATTTTTATGACTCACGTCAACTTAATGAAAACTTTTGTAAACAATATGTTGTTTAATCTCTCTTAATTGGCAAACTAAATGACGCCACCTGCGATGGTATAGGCCCATATAATAACACCGGCACCAATGATAATAATGACCAAAAACTACAGGAGCCAAGATGTCAGCCATCATGAAATTGCTCCACGCCATGCTCAGCAGTTTTAAAGATCTTATTCCGATTATCTTAGTGGTCAGTTTTTTTGAACTATTTGTACTTCATCAAGCACCGGCAGAACTTGGCTCTATTCTTGTGGGGATAGTGTTTGTTGTATTAGGCTTGACCTTTTTTGTCTTTGGTTTAGAAATGGGCTTATTTCCTATAGGCGAATCACTTGCAGAGGCCCTGGCCCGAAAAGGCAGTGTATTTTGGTTAATTATTTTCTCTTTCTCATTAGGTTTTGGGACCACATTAGCAGAGCCAGCACTGACTGCCGTGGCAAACGAAGCCGCACAGGTTGCCGCTGACGCTGGCGCCATAGAATCCAATGAACAAGCAATGAGCTCATATTCCATGGGATTAAGGTTAACTGTTGCCGTTTCGGTTGGGCTCGCGATTTTACTGGGGGTGATCCGTATCCTTAAAGGTTGGCCAATTCATTACCTTATTATTGGCGGTTACGTATTGGTGATGCTCCTTACCAGCTTTGCTCCAGCTAATATCATAGGTATTGCTTATGACTCTGGCGGCGTTACCACATCGACCATTACTGTTCCGTTAGTCACCGCACTGGGCGTTGGCTTAGCCAGCGTCATTAAAGGCCGTAATCCGATGATTGATGGCTTTGGTTTGATTGCTTTTGCCAGCCTTAGTCCGATGATTTTTGTATTGCTGTACGGCATGGTATTTTTAAATTAAGTCGTATCATCAAAAGAAGAAGGCGTACATTTGTTTAATGAACTGATGTCCACTCTGTTACTGACCGCTCGCGATGTGATCCCAATTGCGGTGATTTTGTTTGGCTTTCAATTAGGCGTACTAAAACGTCCCATTAGCCAATGGCGCAAAGTACTACTCGGCTTTGTGTATGTCATTATTGGGCTAACATTTTTCTTAGTAGGCTTACAACTCGCGCTGTTCCCTATTGGTGAAAGCATGGCCAATCAACTCACCACCAGCGCATTTTTACATCCTGACGGTAATAATGCGCCGTTCATTTGGCAAGACTATTTTTGGGTCTATGTATTTGCTGCTGCAATAGGTTTTAGTACCACAATTGCTGAACCCTCGCTCATTGCTGTGGCCATTAAAGCTAACCAAGTGTCCGGTGGCACCATAGGCATTCAAGGTTTGCGAATGTCAGTGGCACTTGGAGTCGCTATCGGCATCACTTTAGGCTGTTTTCGCATTGTGGTTGGCGACCCCATTCATTACTACATTATGGCCGGCTACGTGGTAGTGGTGATCCAAACATTTTACGCCCCTAAAATGATTGTGCCATTAGCCTATGACTCCGGAGGCGTAACAACCTCTACTGTAACTGTCCCGCTTGTCGCCGCATTAGGCCTTGGGCTTGCCACTAATGTTGAAGGGCGTAATCCATTGATTGATGGGTTTGGTTTAATCGCCTTTGCCAGCTTATTTCCGATGATCACTGTGATGGGCTATGCCCAAGTGGTTGATTACTTATCAAAACGAAAAGCCATTAAGGAGTAACCTATGCGCTTTAAATTAATTGTCGCCTTTGTCGACGATGACTGTACCGACAAGGTACTCGATGCAGCGCGTATCGCTGGCGCAACTGGCGCTACGGTAATTAATCATGCCCGAGGTGAAGGATTAGAAAAAAAGAAAACCTTTATGGGACTGACCTTAGATGTGCAGCGGGATGTGATCTTATGGCTGGTAGAAGAACACATGAGTCGGCATATTCTAGAAACTATTGCTAAAGTAGGCGAATTTGACACCAATTCTGGAAAAGGTATTGCGATTCAAATTGATGTTGAAGATGCCGTTGGTGTGGCGCATCAAGTTGAAAAGCTAAGTAAAGACATTGAGGATCAAATATGAGTAGCACAATCCCGACTCGCAATCGCGATGTAATGAATAACCATTACGCTATGATCGATGGAATGCATACGGTAGCAGAAGCCATTGAAGTTGCCGTCAGTAAAAAAGTGAATATTTTAGTGGTCAATAAGCGCAATGAACATGACGAATATGGCATGGTATTAATGAGTGATATTGCCCGAAAAGTTTTAGCTAGGGACAAATCACCTGAGCGCACCAACATTTATGAAATCATGATTAAACCGGTATTTGCTGTTTCTGCAGACATGGATGTGCGCTATACCGCACGCTTATTTGAACGTTTTAATATAAACAAAGCCCCAGTGATTGAATCTGGTAATATTTTAGGCTTTGTCGCTTACGATGACATAGTATTAAAAGGAATGTTCAACCCATAATCTTATGCCAATGTATGGTTAATTGATTGACGATAAAGATAACCACTGTTGTGAGCCCTAGCGGTATTAGAAGGCAGCACTTGTCACCACACCACTAAAAGCTAAACACTCATTGATTCGCTGTTGTTGCACTGCAGATAGATCGGCAACAGCGAAATAAGCATATTCACTGTGTTCATCACTTAAGATAATTTGAGCCGAATCAGGTAGCTGGCAACGAAAGATAAACGCTTGAGATTGATAAGCACTGTGAAAGTACACGCCTGAGAGATAATTTATCGTCACAGCATAACCCAGCTCTTCCATACATTCACGCTGCAGCGCCTGATGTATGGTTTCATTAGGATCAAGCCCACCACCAGGCAGACCCCAATGTTTATTACCATAATTGGCTTTTAACAACAGCACTTGTCCATCGTCATTGGTGATCACCGCATGGGAACTGAGTCTAAATAAATCGTTAAAAGCCATGATGGTTTTCTCATTAGAAATAGATATGGTTACTGGCTAACTTCCATTCAATAAATGAATAAATGAATAAATGAATAAATGAATAAATGAATAAATGATGTACAAAAATGCGGGGGGCTGCAAAATACCTTGGTTGATCCTTGTTGCTCGCCATTTAGCTATTGCAGGATAGAAACTGGCAAGCTTCATTTTGTCTCGGTGAAGCCCTATGGTCTTAGTAACCAAAAACAATATGTTATTGGTTAAATTTATTCACTTTATTCAACAAACGCATAAACTCGTGCTGCTCAGAATCTGTCAGCGCTTCTAAAAATCGTTCATTAACCCACGCAGCCTCGTGAAGTAAATCTTGTTGCAACGCTTTACCGTTGTCGGTTAGAAATATTTGAAATGCACGGCGGTTGTCCGCTTCTTGATGACGGGTAATAAACCCCTGAACTTGCAGATGGTCGAGCAGACGGGTCATGGTGTAATTTGCCACATCACAACGTTTAGAAAGCTCAGTTTGGCTTAAGCCCTCTTCTTGCCACAAGGTAAACAATACCGGCCAAAGTTTACTGTCTAAATCGTAGCGCTTTAAGCGCGTATCGATTTCTTGCTGCAAAGCAATATTCAGATGAGAAATCAGGTAACTTAAACTTTCAAAGCGTTTCAAATGAAACCTCCTACATCGTCAGTGGGATGTTTTGGCCCTATTACCATATTGGCCTATACAGCAGCTAACCACACTTGAACATGTTTACATTACCATCTCTATACGTTAAAAAAAGCGCTTTTAGTCAAAAGATAAATATTCATTAATATAACGATAGTAGCAGGCTCGATTCAATTGCCCGACCAAGCCGCGAACTAATGGTACATATATACCATCATCGGTGACTATGATATCAGCACGATCAACAACGGAATGCTGTTTACCTATGCTATTGGTAAATATCAGCTTAATACTGTCATTAACATTATTAGCAGCAACAGAATTAGCTTGATAGTCCACCAGTAGTAAAGGATATGCCTCAACAGAGACTCTCACCTTCTCCACCGGAGTCATTAAGAAATACTCGCCATCGATACAATGTAAAATACTGCTGAATAAAGCCGCAAATTTTGCGGGTAACGGACTGTCTAAATATAACCAATCGCCATTAGCTTGGATGTGAAACAGTGCATCATCATTGCACAGCGCCACTCCATCTGGCTGGGTAAACGAAGCTAATGCTGCTGTTTCATCTGCCATTATGCTGATACCTTTATGCCATTAACTTAAGCAAGGCTTCAATTGGGTGCTGAGGTTTAAAACCTGCAAAGCGCTTAACTTGACTACGACAAGAATAGCCCGACACCAAAACTTGACTTTGTTCAGCTATTTTTTCAATGCTAGGTTGCCAAGACATTTCAAACAGTTTTTCAGAGCGTTCAAGGTTTTCAAGTTCATGGCCATAGGTGCCAGCCATCCCACAACAACCTAAATTAACACTGCTCAAGTTTGCGCCAAAATGACTAAAAATGGCTTTCCATTCATTAGCGGTATTAGGCTTTGCGGTAGATTCTGTACAATGACTAAACCAGGTATATTGTGGCGCATCATTGGCTAACGTTGTCGTTTCTTTTCTATTTGCAACAACATCCATTAACCATTCATTGGCTAAAAGCACCTCAAAGGGACCACGGCGCATGCCGAGGGCTTCTTTATACTCATCGCGATAACATAATACCAAAGCAGGGTCTAAGCCGACCATCGGCATACCAAGGGCATGAACACGGTTTAAGAAATCAGCACTGTTTTGCGCTGTTTTGGCAAACTTGTCTAAAAAGCCTTTTATATGGGTCGGTTTACCATTGGGTTTAAATGGCAGTAAAACCGGCTTAAAGCCGAGCTTTTCGATTAATTGAATAAAGCGATAAACTAAGTCAGCATCATAAAAGCTGTTAAACGGGTCTTGTACAACTACCACATACTGATTGCGCTGGTCTTCTGGGATGGTGTACAAAGAATCCAAATCATAACCGCGACTAGAATGCCCGTCTAAACGCTGTTTAAGTGTCGGCACAGATAGTTTGGGGGCATCGACATACCCAATCGCTTTTTTAATCACCCATTTACTCAACGGATTTTGCGAAGCTAAATTAGTCAATTTAGGCATAGCAGCCATTAACGGCAATGAATCTTCGATTCCTGCAACTAGATAATCTTTAGCCGGACGCAAATAACGTTTGTAGTAAATATTGAAAAACTGCGCCCTAAACTTTGGTACATCGACCTTAACCGGACACTGACCTGAACAAGCTTTACAGGCTAAACAGCCTTTAAGAGATTCCATGACTTCGTGCGAATAGTCATAATCACGTTGGTTATTTAAGGTATTTTGAGTACGTTGCATCCAGCCAAGTGGCTTCGACTTTGCCAGCGCGTCAACATCAACACCTTCAGCTTCAAGCAAACGTAACCATTCTCGCATTAACCCGGCACGCCCTTTTGGTGATTGTACTCGATCACCAGTGACCTTAAACGACGGACACATAGGCGAATAGCTGCTGTAGTTAAAACACAATCCATTACCATTACAGTTCATCACGTCAGGAAAAGCATTACGCACTTGCACTGGGATTTGTCTATCGAAACTGCCACGTTTGGCACTGTCAACATTAAACAGTAGTGGGCCAGATTGAGGTGGCGCGACTAATTTACCAGGGTTTAAGCGATTGTCAGGGTCAAATAATCCTTTAATCTGTTCAAGTACTCCGTAGAGTTCTTCGCCAAACACCGCGGGGCCATATTCACCGCGAACCCCTTTGCCGTGTTCGCCCCACATTAAACCGCCATATTTTAGCGTTAATGCAGCCACTTGATCAGATATCACTTTGAGTAATTGTTCATCGGCGACATCGCACATATCAAGCGCCGGACGCACATGAAGTACGCCTGCATCGACATGACCAAACATGCCGTACTGCAAATGATGGCTATCAAGCAGTGCCCGAAACTCCATAATATAGTCGGCTAAGTGTTCTGGTGGCACAGCGGTATCTTCAGCAAAGGCTAGCGGCTTACGGGTGCCTTTGGTGGCACCTAATAAGCCAACGGCCTTTTTACGCATGGCGTAAATACTGTCAATATCACTTCTGTGGGTAATGATTTGAAAACCGACTAAACCAAACTGAGGTTGACTGAGTTGTCCGCTGAGCATTTCTTCTAATAGGGCAACTTTATGTTTAACTTCATCATCTTCACCAGCGAATTCAACCATGTTAAGACCTTCGATGATCTTATTCGGTACGGCTTTAATGTGATCGGCCACCGAGTGCCAAATAATGTCTTCGCGAGCAAGGTTAAGTACCTTGGAATCAACAGTCTCAACAACTGTGGCACTGGCCTTAACTAATGATGGGGCATGACGTAACGCTGACTCAAAGGAGTCATACTTAATATTCACCATCATGCGCGTTTTCGGTAATGGCGTTAGATTAAGCTTGGTTTCGGTGATCACCGCCAGCGTCCCTTCGGAGCCAGCTAAAATGCGCGATAAATCAAACTGGCTTAGGTCGTCATTCCACACGTGCTTTAAATCATAACCAGTTAAAAATCGGTTCAATTTAGGGAAACGTTCAATAATGGTGTCACGTTTTTGTAAGCATAAAGCTGCTACTTGGCTAGCAATGGCATTGCCAAGTTGATTAGCAGCAAAAGGGTGTTGATCAACTTTGTCATGATCTATCGGCGTAGTAGTGAGTACACTGCCATCAATGAGAACACTGGTTAGTCCTAAGACATGATCCGATGTTTTACCGTAAACCAGTGACCCCGCACCAGAGGCATCGGTGTTAACCATGCCGCCAACTGTCGCGCGGTTTGACGTAGATAAATCTGGACTAAAAAAGAAGCCATGCGGGCGCAAAGCATCATTTAACGCATCTTTAACTACACCTGCTTGTACCCTAGCCCAACCCTCTTTGACATTAATCTCGAGTACTTGGTTCATGTGCCGCGACACATCTAAAATCAAGCCGTGGGTTAATGACTGGCCATTAGTTCCCGTTCCACCGCCGCGCGCACTGAAAGTCACAGCTTTGTATTGAGGTTGCGCCGCTAACGATAATACCAACTCGACATCTTGTTGATGTAAAGGATAAATCACCGCTTGTGGCAAAAATTGATACACAGAATTATCGGTTGCCTGAATAAGCCGCGCACTGTAGCGCTTGTCTATTTCACCTTCAAACTCGCTTTGCTCCAGCGCGTCAAGATACTCAAGATAGATAGGTTCTAATGTTTGTTTATGTGATAGTAAAGGTAACATAGAGGACTTATTATTTATTGGCATATTGCAGCCATTATAAACAAAAAAAAGCCGCTAAAAAGCGGCTTTTCTAACAACTTGATAAAATTGCATGTTAGGCAGACAATCCACCAGCAATTTTTAGCATAATTTAGCCATGAGCTTCAGCTAAATATAACCAAGTATCGATAACGGTATCAGGATTAAGCGATACAGAATCAATACCTTGTTCAACTAACCATGCAGCAAAATCAGAATGGTCTGAAGGACCTTGACCACAAATACCGACGTAAGCACCTTTCGCTTTAGCCGCTTTAATCGCCATGGCTAATAATGCTTTAACCGCATCATTACGCTCATCAAACAAGTGACTGATGATTCCTGAGTCACGATCAAGCCCTAATGTTAACTGAGTTAAATCGTTTGAACCGATAGAAAAACCATCAAAATGCTCAAGGAACTGGTCAGCTAGCAAGGCGTTTGAAGGTAGTTCACACATCATGATAACGCGTAAGCCATCTTTACCGCGCTCTAAGCCTTGTTCTTTTAGTAACTCAATAACTTGAGATGCTTCGTTTACGGTACGCACAAATGGGATCATCACTTCAACATTGGTTAAGCCCATTTGATTACGAACACGTTTAATCGCTTCACATTCGAGCGCGAAACAATCGCGGAATGATTCAGAAATATAACGGCTCGCACCACGGAAGCCCAACATTGGATTTTCTTCATCTGGCTCGTAACGATCACCACCGACTAAGTTTGCATACTCGTTAGACTTAAAGTCTGACATACGTACGATAACTTTCTTCGGATAAAAAGCCGATGCGATAGTCGCGATACCTTCAACTAGACGCGCAACATAAAACTCAACTGGCGAGTCATACCCAGCGATCATTTCATTAATTTCGGTCTGTAGCTCAGCAGTTTGGCCATTGAAGTCAAGCAACGCTTTAGGATGAATACCAATCATGCGGTTAATGATAAACTCTAAACGCGCTAAACCCACACCTTCGTTAGGTAAACGAGCAAAGTCAAATGCACGATCAGGGTTACCCACGTTCATCATAATTTTCATTGGTAAAGGCGGTAAGGTATCAACACGGTTAGTGACGATTTCAAACTCTTGTTTACCCGAGAAAATTAAGCCAGTATCACCTTCAGCACAAGATACGGTAACTATGTCGCCAGTCTTAATGCGGTCAGTCACATCACCACAACCTACAACAGCAGGAACACCTAGTTCACGTGCAATAATCGCAGCATGGCAAGTACGGCCACCACGGTTGGTTACAATCGCACTAGCACGTTTCATGATAGGTTCCCAATCTGGGTCTGTCATGTCAGTCACTAACACATCACCTGGCTCAATTTGATCCATCTGGTCAATAGAGGTTAATACCTTGGCGACACCAGTACCAATCTTATGGCCAATAGCACGACCTTCACAGATCACCTCGCCTTTGGTTTTTAAGTGATAACGTTCAATTAACTGCACATCTTCACGGCTACGAACGGTTTCTGGACGAGCTTGGACAATATATAACTTTCCGTCGTTACCGTCTTTGGCCCATTCGATATCCATTGCACGACCATAATGCTTTTCAATCACCATAGCTTGCTTAGCAAGCTCCATGACTTCTTCATCATTAATCGAGAATACACGACGTTGCTCTGCAGCAACGTCTTCAATTTTAACTTGCTTACCATGGCCGGCATCATCAGAGTAAACCATCTGAATCAACTTACTGCCGATGTTACGACGCACAACAGCCTGATGGCCTTGCGCTAAAATAGGTTTGTGCACATAGAATTCATCAGGGTTAACAGCACCTTGTACAACCATTTCACCTAAACCAAAAGATGAAGTGATAAATACAACGTCATTATTACCTGACTCAGTGTCCATAGTGAACATCACCCCAGATGCGGCTTTGTCTGAACGGACCATACGTTGTACGCCAGCAGATAAAGCGACACCTTGATGTTCATAACCTTGGTGGACACGGTAAGAAATTGCACGGTCGTTAAACAGTGATGCGTATACATGCTTAATTGCCAGCATGACAGCATCGAACCCTTTAACGTTGAGGAAGGTTTCTTGTTGACCAGCAAAAGATGCATCAGGCATATCTTCAGCAGTGGCTGAAGAACGCACAGCAAATGATGCTTCTTTCGTTTCGCTCGACAATTGCTCGTAAGCTTCGCGAATCGCGTCTTCTAATGCGGGTTGAAATGGGGTTTCAATAACCCATTGTCTGATCTGGGCACCTACTTTTGCCAGTTCATTGACATCATCAACATCCAATGTCGCCAGAATGTCAAAAATTTTCTGGTTAACTCCACTTTGTTCAAGGAACTCATTGAACGCATGAGAGGTCGTTGCAAAACCGCCAGGAACTTGAACCCCTGCATTAGCCAGATTGCTGATCATCTCACCAAGGGATGCGTTTTTACCGCCAACCTTGTTTACATCACCCATGCCTAATTCTTGATACCAGAGTACGTATTGCTGCACAGTTTTATCTCCGCAAGTTTTTATTTCAGTGGCCACTTCACACGAGGGCAATAGCATCTTACACTCCCATACAACACGCGTAAATCTATAATTTTATTTGTAATTTTATTACTACAAGAGGTCAGAATGACACCAAAAGTATTCTACATTTCAGATGGGACCGCGATCACAGCTGAGGTTTTTGGGCATGCGGTGCTTTCGCAATTTCCCATAGAATTTGAAGCACTTACGATTCCGTTTGTGGAAACGATTCAGAAAGCACAAAAAGTGAAGCAACAAATAAATGATTGTTTTATTACAACAGGTGTAAGACCACTTGTGTTCCACTCAATCATTAATCCGGAAATCCGCAATGTGATTTTTTCAAGCGAATGTGTCGATTATGACTTTTTGAATACCTTTGTTGCGCCATTAGAACAACACTTGGGCGTGCAAGCGAAGCCTTTATTGCATCGAACTCATGGTAAAAGTAACCACGGTTACGAAACTCGTATAGATGCGATTAACTACACCATGGAAAACGACGATGGCCAAACCATGAAACACATGGATAAAGCCGATATCATTTTATTGGGCGTATCTCGCTGTGGTAAAACCCCCTCCAGTTTATATCTGTCGATGCAGTTTGGTATAAAGGCTGCAAACTACCCGTTTACTGAAGATGATATGGATAACCTTCAGCTACCTGAGGCATTAAAACGCAATAAATCAAAATTATTTGGCTTAACAATCGATCCACATCGTTTGCATGAAATTCGTCAAAGCCGAATGGAAAACAGCCGTTATTCATCATTAAGACAATGCAAGCTTGAAGTGAAAGAAGTGGAAATGATGTATAAAAAAGAACGTATCCCTTTTGTGAATACCACCAATCATTCGGTTGAAGAAATTGCCACAAAAATTATTGATATAACCGGTTTAGAACGTCACATGTTCTAATTTATAAACAATAAAACACGCTGTAAATAGGCTTTCAAACCCAGACTGACTCGCTTAATTCGGGTAAGCCGTTTACAGCAATCTGTTTATTCAGCCAGAGAATCCGAGGCTAAGCCTCGCATCTTGAACTTCTTTGGGTATATAATCCCGAGTAATATGATGCTGATGCATCTCACGATTTCTCGGTAATATGCATGACAATTAAAACAGATGAACTACGAACTACCCTTTTAAGCAAAGTCATTTCACCCGCTCAACTGGCATCAGAATACCCTTTGACTCAAGATGCTGCAGACTATCTTGTTGCACAGCGCCGAGAAGTTGAAGCCATTATTGCCGGTGAAGACCAACGCTTATTAGTCATTATTGGCCCTTGTTCAATTCACGATACCAAAGCGGCACTTGAATATGCCGAGCGCTTATCGGCACTTCACCACGAACTAAAAGATGACTTATGCATTCTGATGCGGGTCTATTTTGAAAAGCCTCGCACTATTGTTGGCTGGAAGGGATTAATTTCGGATCCTGATTTAGACGGCAGCTTTAGCCCCAACAAAGGCTTGCGCTTGGCGCGCGAACTATTGCAGCAGATCACCGAATTAAAACTGCCTATCGCCACTGAATTTTTAGACATGGTAAACGGTCAATATATTGCTGACTTAATCACTTGGGGCGCTATTGGCGCACGTACCACCGAAAGCCAAATTCACCGTGAAATGGCGTCTGCGTTGTCCTGTCCTGTGGGCTTTAAAAATGGTACCGACGGTAACATTAATATCGCTGTTGACGCCGTTCGCGCAGCCCAAGCTCCACATATTTTTTATTCTCCGGATAAAGATGGCGCCATGGCGGTATATCGTACTCACGGCAATCCATTTGGGCATATTATTTTACGTGGCGGGAAAACGCCAAACTATTGTGCAGAGGACATTGAAGTGGCTCGCGCCCAACTTGAACAAGTGGGTGTAACTCAGCGTATGGTGGTTGACTTTAGCCACGGCAACAGTGAAAAACAGCATAAAAATCAGTTAAATGTTGCCGATAGCATCATAGCGCAACTGCGCAGTGGTAGCACAGCTATCGCCGGTATTATGGCTGAAAGCTTTATGATTGAAGGTAATCAAAAAGTCGTTAAAGGTGAACCTTTAGTTTATGGTCAAAGTATTACCGATGCCTGTTTACATTGGGCTGATTCAGAAAAACTGTTACGTGATTTAGCTCAAGCATCAAGAGAGCGTAAAGCCTTACTCGCACAATAAGTCCTTACTGACTTATTCGCTAGTTGAGCAGCTTGATGAACGTTTACCAATGCCAGTCATTTATGACTGGCATTGCCATTTATAGTCTTAAATCCATCCTATTACTCTTGTTCTAGTAAAGAGGCTTTAGACAATACGGCAAACTGTTCACTGATCATCACCAAGCTGTCGACTAACTCAGGGTCAAAATGTTTACCTTTACCTTCTAAAATAAGCGTCATAGCTTCTTCATGGCTAAATGGCCTCTTGTAACAGCGTGGTGATGTTAATGCGTCATATACATCAACCAGAGCCACTATTCTCGCAGACAAGGGAATGGCATCACCGATTAACCCCTTAGGATAGCCGCTGCCATCCCACTTTTCATGGTGAGCTCCGGCAATGTCGCGCCCCATCCGAATAAATGAACATTCTGGGGCATAGGCTAATAGACTATTCAGTACTTTTTCACCTATCACTGGATGCGCCTTAATTTGCTCGAACTCTTCTGCCGTTAAGCGTCCAGGTTTTAATAAGATATGATCGGCAATACCCACTTTACCTATATCATGCAAAATGGCTGAGAGGCTTATTTCTTGAATAAAAGCTTCGGTTAATTCTTGTGGAACATGCTCATCAGTTAATCGTTGTTTTGCCAGCATATTGGCATACTGCTGCATTCTGATTAAATGCGCCCCCGTTTCATTATCACGGTACTCAGCTAACTTAGCTAATCCCATCACAGTGGCTTTACGTGAGGCCAAAGTAGATGCTAACGAATGCGTTAATTTACCCAACAAATAAGATATAGACTGAGTCACAATGGCATTAGTCACTAAAAAGTTAATCGCTACCACATACCAGATCAAGGTCGAAAATCCACTCACATCAGGCCAATGAACTAGTTGGTATTGATAGGCGATACCGATTAGTAATAGCGATATCGCGTTGACAACTTGAGCCCATAGCGCCATTTTTTCGCCGAGCAAAATGCTGCACAGTGGAGGGAAAGCAAATAGCCAAAAAAAGCCCGCGCCAGAGGGGCCGATAGCAATGACAAAACCAATACCGATACCAAACGCAAGGTAACATCCTACGATAAATTTTTGCCTATCAGTAATGCGAGGATAAAACAAAATGAATAACAATATTCCATAAGCGAGAGTATCAAATATTGCCATGCCCCATAAGTTTTTAACGACGCACAAATAGACACTGGTGATGTAAACCGGAATACACAATAAAGCTAATATGCTAAATAATCGTTGAAAAATCACTCGACGCCATGCTGGTAATGAATCATCAAATCCATGAAGAATAAGCTGTGCGGTTAACCGAGAAGACATATTAATTCCTTTAAGGCGAGGTTGTGCTCACAGCATTGAGTTTTTTTAATATAGTAAATTGAATAGCTTAAAACGTTATCCAAGTGATAAAGGCAATATAGCAATTGTGTTATTTGCGCTTGTAAGTATTGTTGCAACACTGACAATACGCAAAAAATAGGATTAAAAATAATCCATAAAACCAATATTGAGTCCATATTCGATTATGATCGCCCTTCATTGGACTGACGATGATTGTTGATAGTGCCTTATTTGACCATAATGATGGCCTTATATGATAATGAAGTACTTCTATTCATTCTCTGCAACAAAGAGTCACCTTCGTCGAGCCACACTGTTACCTATTAATAAGGATGTTGTTATGCAAAGTTCGTCTCGTAGTGCTGCTGTTTTTGGAATATTCATTGCGCTGGGCTTTGGTGCTTTGGGTCTATTACTCAAACAAGCCATTGTTGAATACAAATTACTTGAGCGCAGTGTCACAGTTAAAGGCTTAGCAGAAAATGAATATCCTGCAGACATTGTCATCTGGCCTATCCAATTTACTGCAGCCAATAATAATCTCGACGAACTGTATAAACAGCTGGAAGCACAAAACAACCAAGTGGTCAGTTTTTTAACTGAGCAACATATCGATCCAAAAGAAATTACCCTCACAGCTCCGACAATTACCGATAAATTGGCACAACAATATGGTGGTAATCAACCAATAGAATTGCGTTATACCGCGACACAAACCATTACGGTTTATTCTAATGACATCGATAAAGTGCGTGGTGTCATGCCGCAATTAACTGAGCTGGGGAAAACAGGCATTGTATTCTCGCAGAATAACTATGATGCCCAAGTCGAGTATATTTTCAGCCGATTAAATGACGTTAAGCCAAAAATGATTGAAGAATCGACCACCAATGCCCGCTCAGTGGCCGAAAAATTTGCTAAAGATTCTCAAAGCCGATTAGGAAAAATTAAAAAAGCCACTCAAGGGCAATTCAGTATCAGTAACAGAGATAAGAATACGCCCTACATTAAGCAAGTGCGTGTGGTATCAACCATCGAATATTACTTAGCGGATTAACCATATGAAACAGATAATCACCAGCATACTGATTGGTTTGATGAGCTTAATGAGCATATCAATAATGGCACAGTCGCCAGAATCGGCATCAGTTGATCTTAACCATAAAGGGGCCACAAGTAATCACGTTATCTTTATCGTTAGGCATGCAGAAAAACGTACTGGTAAAAATCCCAGTTTGTCTGCCCAAGGACAATTACGAGCCTTACGTTTAGCAACAGTGTTATCGGCGACCCCTTTACAAAAAGTCTACACCACTGATTATAATCGTACCCGTGAAACAGCCAAGCAAGTCGCTCAAGATCAACACCTGGAGCTAAGTGTTTATGATCCTCAAAATATGGCAAACTTTGCCCAGCAGTTATTAGCCGAACAGGGTAATATTTTAGTGGTAGGCCACAGTAATACTTCGACAGATTTAGTTGAAAAACTCGGGGCAAAGCAACAAATACCGATTGATGACGCCAGTGAATTTGATCGTTTATATATTGTGACCCTAAATGCCAACAAACAAATAGTATCAACGGTATTGCTTCGTTATTAATTAGCCTGTGCAGAATAGACATCAACTCAATCGACAACTGCATTTAAGCACATTAGGTTAATCAAAAAATTCAGTTGTTACTATTAAACAACATATTGTCCATAAGGTTGCACAATCGTGAGGCCTTATCGACAAATAAGCACCACAACATCGACACGAATACGCTCAATACATTACAATGCGCGGCTTTTTCGCTTAATTCTTTATTGAACCGCATAACATTAGGTCGTTGTATGTCCCTTGCTCAAAACCCAGCACAAACTCAAAACCATTTCCCTGATGACATTGCAGCACGTATTGCTCAATCAGAAGCCCGCGTTATTAAGGCAATTTTCCCATCTAATACTAATCACCATAACACCTTATTTGGTGGTGATGCATTAGCCTGGATGGATGAAACAGCATTTATTGCCGCTACACGTTTTTGTCGTAAATCATTAGTAACCGTGAGTTCTGATCGGATTGATTTCAAAAAAGCGATACCCGCTGGCAGCTTGGCTGAGCTGATTGCAAATGTGATCCATGTTGGTAACACATCGCTAAAAGTTGAAGTGAATATTTATGTTGAAGATATGTACCGCGATCACAGGGAACATGCAATACGTGGCGTGTTTACTTTTGTTGCGGTAGATGAAAATCGCAACCCGACCCAAGTGTGGCCACATAATTAATAACACCCCAGTAAATGCAGTCAGATAGATGGCTGCATCATCATTTCGCTCACTAGACTAAAGTCTATAGTTTGATTGTTTTTATTCAAATCAATGATAATCTTGCACAAAGCAATAGAATACTCGATTACTTTTCTGTTACATTGAGTTTATCTTCACGTGCAACATAGAATAAAAAACGCCATGAAGCTCGAAAATTTAAATATCATTATTGCAGATGACCATCCATTATTCCGTAATGCCTTAAGGCTAGCGCTGAGTAATGCCTTTGAACACACGCAATGGTTTGAGGCTGATAGTGCCGAGGCATTACAACATGTCCTTGATGAGAAAGACCAACCGTTTGACTTAATCTTACTTGACCTACAGATGCCTGGCTCTCACGGTTATTCAACGTTAATCCACCTTAGAACCCATCATCCAGACATTCCTGTGGTGGTGATTTCTGCCCACGAAGACATCAATACCATAAGCCGAGCAATACATTATGGTAGTAGCGGATTCATACCGAAATCAGCGTCTATGGAAGTGTTGGAAGAAGCGTTAAACGCGGTGTTATACGGTGATATTTGGTTACCCAAAGGTACCCAAATTGTGCCGGTTTCTGATGATCCAACCGATAAAATGGCCTCACGCCTATCTGATTTAACCCCACAGCAATATCGCGTACTGCAGATGTTTGCCGAAGGATTACTCAACAAACAAATTGCTTATGATTTTGGGGTATCAGAAGCCACCATCAAGGCTCATGCAACGGCAATATTTCGCAAATTGGGTGTTCGCAATCGCACTCAAGCGGTGATAGCATTACAGCAATTAGAAATGGATAGAATTGATATCTCGTAATGCCTCAATCATTAACGTTACAACAGCTACCTTTTTCGCAAGCTTGTGAAAATAACCAGCAGCCTATATTAACGCTATTAACAAAGTGGCTTCCTAGTTGCGTTCATTTGCTTGAAATAGGCAGTGGTACTGGCCAGCATAGCGTGTATTTTGCTAACCATCTTCCGCATATCCGCTGGCAACCAAGCGATCAACGGCATTATCTGCCTAATTTGCAAGCTCGTCTCAATTTGCAAGCATCACCAAACTTACAGCCGGCTATTGAATTAGATGTCACCCAGCCTTGGCCGCAACTGACATCAAATGTCGATGCGATATTCAGTGCTAATACTCTGCATATTATGAGTAAGACTATGGTTGAAGCATTTTTTATTGGCGTGGGTAATCTATTGGTAAACGCTGGCTCATTAGTTATTTATGGTCCGTTCAATTACCAAGGCCAATTTACCAGTGACAGTAATCGACAGTTCAATATGTCTTTACAACACAATAATCCCCAAAGCGGCATCCGCGATATCGAATGGATCTGTCAATTAGCACAGCAGCAAGGGCTAACGCTTCGAGAAGACATTGCTATGCCAGCCAATAATCGTTTACTGCATTTTATTAAGTAAGCCCAAATCATTTAACCAATAAGCCAATTGCTTCTGTTCATTTATAAGCTATCGGCTTGGATTAACACATATAAGGACACAGATTATGGGTTCAGTTACCACCAAGAGACATGCCAATGGTCTCGATTATGTTGCTGTCGATACCGCGTTTTGCCAAGCGCGTATTTTTTTGCAAGGGGCGCAAATAGATCAATTTACACCCAGTGGAAAATCACCACTTTTATGGGTATCAAGTGCCGACGATTACCAACCAGGCAATGGCATAAGAGGTGGAATTCCAGTTTGTTGGCCTTGGTTTGGGATGAGCGATATCCAAGGCTTTCCGCAGCATGGTTTTGCGCGCAATAAGATTTGGTCATTAGAATCCATCAACATGGGCGATCAATCTGTTGAGTTGCTGTTTGCCCTGCCCGCCAGCGAAATAGATAAGCAGTATTGGCCGCATAATACCCAAGTGAAGGTGCTATTTAACTTAGGTGAAACATTATCGGTAAGCATCATCAATATTAACAATGCAGATTACGACATCGAGCTCACACAAGCATTGCATAGCTATTTCCCCATAGAAGATATTCACCTACTTAAGGCCAGTGGATTTGGCGGTTCACAATACATTGAATTTGATCAAGGACCTTTTGAACAAGTCGACGATGTGGTTAAATTTGATCGAGAAACCGATAGAGTTTATACCAAACTAGCGCCCATTCAGGAATTACATACTCCAAATGGAACGATTGTGGTGAGCCGGGAAAACAGCCAATCCGCAGTGTTATGGAATCCTTGGATAGACAAGTCAACCCGCCTATCTCGGTTTAATCATGATGATTACTTAACCATGGTCTGTTTAGAAGCAGCCAACGTGAGAGACGACAGCATAGTGTTAGCGCCAGGACAAACCCACACGTTAACCACTCATATCGGTTGGAAATAAATAGGTTGGAAATAAATAGGCTGGAAATAATATCACTTAATTGTGGCTAATCACGTCAGCCATAGACTGATGAAACACGCAGTTATCAAGCTAATTTGACTTGAGCATAATCAAAAGGCAGCCTCGGCTGCCAGTTGATTATCACATGTTGCTTAGTAGCATTCAGGATATCGATCACATAAAGCTAATCGCTTATCGTAAAATGACTAATCAGCTTAGCGGTTAGAATTAACTAATGGTTCGATTGGTAGATTTTCGAAACAAACCAAACCAAAAAGCGGTTTCAAGTAATCCTCCAGCCACAAAAAAAGTCACCGCCCCGGTTTGGCTGCCGGCTAAATAACATGTCAACGCCAGCGCAATTAATGCGATTAAGACCACGACTCTGTAGATACCTGTCATATTAATTATCTCTCAACCCAATCAATGAACTGTTCATCAGTCACTATATTCTCCAATCACATTAGCCCTTTAATCCACTGTAAGTCAACTAAATAGCAGCCAATAAAAAAGGCAGCTTCAGCTGCCTTTTTTGCAATCGTACCTTTGGTCGAGATAAGAAATGGTTATACCATCTGTTTACCCAAATTGAGGCTAATTAGTTTGCTGTTACTTCACAACCTAGTGGGCTGTTTGAGTTTTCATAAACAATGTCACCCATTGGAGCATAATCTGCAGCCGCAATAGTGCCTTTATCTTTGAAGAAAGTGTATAACACTTCTGCATCAACATAACCTGTTTGAATTGGTGCAAGCTCAGGATAGCCATCACCACCAGCAGCATTGAAGCTTGGTACAGTAAAGCTGTATGAGTCAGTGGCACTGTAATCTTTACCATTGATTTCACTGATAGCAACTGTTTGAGCAGTACAATCTACTGTCATTTTCACACCGGTGATTTGTGCATATGCGCCAGAACCACGTTGGAAAGATGCTACAGTGTTTAAGTACTCAGTGACTTCTGCACCTGTCATAGTGCTTAACGTTACCATGTTGCCAAAAGGCTGCACGGTTAACACGTCACGGTAAGAGATATCACCTTCAGCAATTGAAGCACGCACACCACCAGAGTTCATTACACCGATATCGGCACCGACTTTAGTGCGTTGCGCTTCTGCAACCAAACGGCCTAAATTAGTTTGCATATTACGTACATTTGCACGTTCGCCGTCTAATAAACCATCGGTGGTAGCAATCACTTCACTAAGTTGGCCTTGACCACGTTCTTGATAATAAGAAAGTAGTTGTTTTAAGTCTGCATCTGCGGCGATTTCATCAGCAACCAATACTTTCGTTTTGTTGCCATCTGCATCAGTCACTGATGTTTTCAAGTTAACCGGGATTAACTTGTAACTAGCAAGGTGAAGCTCGCCATTGAAATATTCAAAATCAGCACGACCGACATACTTACCCCACTCGTGAGCTTGCATAATGTAAGTGCCATTTTGCATATCAGGCGTACAGTCATCGCCAGGAGCAAAGTCAGCGTAATCGTTTGTACCTGGTTCCATACATACTGGGTTTTGTGAATGACCACCAATAATGGCATTCAAATCACCTTCTGCTAGAGCACGAGCCATGGCGACGTCGCCAGGAGCGTTACTACCATTCATTGCATCCGCATAGTGACCCATATGAGTGGTTGCAAAAATAAGATCCGCAGTATCTGCAGCTTTAATTTCTGCAATCACTTTTGCTGCTTCAGTGGTTGGATCGGTAAAGGTTAAATCTTTGATAAATTCTGGGTTACCAATCTTCGCAGTGTCTTCAGTGGTTAAACCGATCACAGCAATGCGCAAACCATTTATATTAAATACTTTGTAAGCATCAAAGTAGCGAGTGCCATCAGCTTTATAAATGTTAGCCGCTAACATTGGGAAGTTAGCAATTGAGCGTTGTGAATCTAATACCGCAAGTGGATTATCAAACTCATGGTTACCGACTGCCATTGCGTCATAAGCAATTTCATTCATACCAATAAAATCTGGCACTGCGTCTTGTAAGTCTGACTCAGGGACGCCAGTGTTGATATCTCCGCCCGAAAGTAAAATCGTTTCACCGCCGTTTGAGCTAACTTCAGCACGGATCTGATCGATCAGCGTTTTACGTGCTGCCATACCGTATTCGCCGTCACCGTTTTCCCAAAAACGACCGTGGTTGTCATTGGTATGTAATACTGTAAATATTTTACAATCTGCACCAGCTTCGGCACACGTCGTCGGTGCAACGACAGCGGTATTGTCGTCGTCACTGCCACAACCGGTCAACGCTGCTAGTACAGCCGTTGCGACCAATCCTTTAATTAACATATTTGTCATGATTTACCCCGATGTTATAATTTATATTTTTAAATCCGTGAATTATCCTATTCACGGCCAGAATGATAACAAAGATTGACGGTTTTTGATGTCACTTTTATGACAGAATGTGATTTTTAATACATTATTTAACAATAACTTACACCTCAATAGTTCCCAGTAAAAAACAATTACCATGTTAACGGGTATGTTAAAGTAAAGTAAAAAAAATGGCTTAAGCATTTTTGCTGCTAAGCCATTTAATTAGATTGATTTTTTTATATAAAGACAATAACGATTATTGTCTTTATATAAGAACAGTGATGAGCTTGCGTTATTTCAACACTTGCTGCAACCATTGACCAATATCAGCAAGTTGATTAGGCAATACACTGTGAGCCATCGGATAAGTTTTCCAGGTACTCTGATAACCTGCCGCAATCAGTGCGTCATAAGCCATTTTACCAGCAAACATCGGGACAACATCATCTTGCTCACCATGATGTTGTAAAATAGCAGTATGAGCATTAGCATCAGCAAGTTGCTCTGGCAATGTTTCGCCACCGGGTAAATAACATGATAACGCCATAATACCGGCCAGTTTTTGTTCAAAACGCAGCCCGGTGAACAAACTCATGACCCCACCTTGACTAAAACCAGCTAAAATGATTTTATCAGCAGGTATACCACTATTAATCTGCTCGACAATTAACTGACGGATGGCTTGCTCAGACGCCATAACACCTTGTATATCGGCGCGATCGTGTAAATCCATGCTTTTAATATCGTACCATGAGCGCATAACAAAACCGCCATTGATGGTCACTGCTTGTTCTGGTGCATGAGGAAAAATAAAACGAATACTGTGCTGACCAGCTAAGCCTAATACGGGGACGACGGGCGCAAAGCCAGCACCTGAATCACCCAATCCATGAAGCCAAATAACGCATGCTGTCGCAGGTGTTTGCGGCTCGATTACAATTTTTTCTAGCTTAAAAGACATATATATATCAATCCTATCAATGCAATAAAATATTGCAGGCTATATTACGTCAATTGATTTTTAACATCGATCTATTCACACCCCATCACCACAAATAATCAACCTTGACGGCAATGTAATTAATTTAATCGAACAAAACTAGCGATTAATTACACTTTTATTCGATTTTATTTGTTGTAACCTAAGACTAAAGCCACTAAGGAGATGAGATATATGGGATTACTACAAAATGGCCAGTGGGTCGATCAATGGTATGCAACCGAAGAAAATGGCGGTGAGTTTGTTCGAGAAGATGCGCAATTACGTCATTGGGTAACTGCGGATGGCCAAGCTGGCCCCTCTGGCGATGCAGGCTTTGTTGCAGAAGCAGGCCGCTATCATTTGTACGTCTCTCTAGCCTGCCCTTGGGCGCACCGCACCCTTATCTTTAGAGAATTAAAGCAATTACAATCACTTATTGATGTTACTGTTGTTGAAGCACATATGCGAGAAAACGGCTGGGAGTTTGCCAATGCTGTTGATGGCAAAATTGGTCAACACATAGCAGGGGCTCAAGCCGATCCTTTACATCAAAAAGACTTTTATACCAAATCTATCAATTAGCGAAACCACACTACAATGGTCGAGTCACAGTACCAGTATTGTGGGACAAAAAAACCAACACTATCGTCAGTAATGAATCATCTGAAATCATTAGAATGTTCAATACCGCCTTTAATGATATTACCGGCAATACACTCGATTATTATCCTCAAGCCTTACAACCGCAGATAAACCAACTCAATGAGTTCATTTACGAAAAAATCAATAATGGGGTTTATCGCTGTGGTTTTGCTACCTCACAAGCCGCTTATGAAGAAGCTTATGATGCCTTATTCTCGGCGCTGGACACCATCGAGACCCGCTTAAGCACAAAACGGTATCTATTGGGCGATAGCATTACTGAAGCGGATTGGCGTCTGTTTACTACCCTGATCCGTTTTGACAATGTGTATGTCGGCCATTTTAAAACCAACCGCAATACAATCGAAAGCATGGCCTATATTTCAGATTATTTACGTGATTTATATCAACAACCCGGCATTGCTACCACAGTCAATATGGATCATATCAAGCAGCATTATTACTTTAGTCATCAACAAATTAATCCGACTCAAATCATCCCTGCCGGGCCTGATATTGACTTTTTACGCCCACATAACCGTGAGCAACTAATGACGTCAACATCTCACCCACAAGGTTAATCTGTCATAGGTTTTTGAACACGCTTAAGGAGTTTAGTGGACTCGCGGCAATATGCAGTCAGAAGTGCAGCGAAAACGGCAGCAATAATATAAGCCACAAACTGTGGGTTAGCTTTGGTTGGAGGTTAAATAGACAGTAATCGTATTGACATGTCATGCATCGCTCAGAGCATGTCAATACCTTCAGTTTGTCATTCAAGTTGAATCAAGGCTCATGGCCGAGCAGCCTATTCCCATTCATCTTGCCACTAAGCCGATACAAATTAAGTTATTGCGCTTGAATGCCAGTGTGTTGCAATAGCGCGTCTAATTGCGCTGGATTATCCAGTTTAATACTCCACCTCACCGTTCCTGCATCGGCAACAATCACTAAGCCTTGATGAAAACAGCTAATGTCATCCATGGATGCGGTAAGCACTAATTGGCTATCATGAAACCGGCACTGAATTTCATGCACAGTGACAATAATTTTACCTAATGAGAAATCAATAATCATATCTACTCTCTTAAAACAAAAAATCCCAAGTCTTCACTTGGGATCTGTACAGGGTTAAACCATAAGTAAATATCAATTTACCCAAGCGGTCCCCTACTAGTGGTGATGACCACCAGCGCCATGGGCATGACCATGGGCAATTTCTTCATCAGATGCATCGCGGGCACCGACAATTTCAATATCGAAAGTTAATTCACGGCCAGCAAGTGGATGATTAACATCAACCGTCGCCATAAACTTACCGACTTTAATAATGGTCACTTGACGCTGGCCTTGCTCAGTATTCACCACGGCAGCCATGCCCGGTTTCCATACTTTAGCGCCTGCAAGGTGTTTAACCGACACGCGCTGCTCAGAATCTGGTTGACGTTCGCCATAAGTATCTGCAGCTGGCGGAGTAATAGTGAATTTCTCGCCAATTTCTTTGCCATTAATCGCATCTTCAATACCAGGCATCATGTTGTCATGACCATGCAAATAGGCAATCGCCTCACGACCTTCGTTTGATTCAAGTACTTCGCCTTTTTCATCACGTAGCGTGTAATTAAACTGCACGACCATATTGTCTTTAATGCTCATTATCGTTCCTTAATTCAAAAATTTGCCGAAGCTTAGCAAAAGCGTACTAATGCATCCACAAAAAATGCTCATAAAAATACTGATTATAGTTTGATACCCAAGGCAGTAAACGTCTCTACATCAGGAAATCCATCAGCAATAAGCCCTTTTTCATGTTGAAAAGCTTGTAACCCTAATACTGAATTACGCCCTAAAATACCGTCAGGCTTACCCACATCGAAACCAGCATCATTGAGCCTTTGCTGAATTTGTTTGACCGTTTCTCGGCTTAGCCTTGGCTGTTTAGGTACTGCACGGGTTAATACCGCACCACCATTTATACGATCGGCTAAATGTCCCACTGAAATGGCATAAAATTCAGAACGATTCCAACGCATTATCACATTAAAGTTGTCATATCCTAAAAAAGCAGGCCCTGTGTGCCCTGCTGGCAAATATAACGCTGCTTGCATATCTGGTGTAGACAAAGGCTGACCATTAACTTGCTTAACATTAAGCTCACGCCACTTAACCAGTGGTAGAGGATGTTTACCGCCTAAGTAAGCAAAAGAATAATCGCTAGGAATCAACACTTCACGCCCCCATCGTTCATCTGCTTTCCAACCTAGATGCTGTAAAAAATTTGCCGCAGATGTCAGTGCATCATCAGTACTGTTCCATAAATCAGCAACACCATCGCCATCGCCATCTACCGCATACTTTCGATAATTGGTTGGCATAAATTGAGTATGCCCCATAGCTCCGGCCCATGAACCAACCATTTTACTGTCGGCAAAATTATACTGCTGCTTTAAGGTCAACGCTTGCAGTAACTCACCAGTAAAATAATCACTACGCCTTGGATCGCACGCTAATGTTGCTAATGAATCGAGCACAGGCATGCTGCCTTTATAACTCCCAAAATTAGTTTCTAGCCCCCAGAAAGCAACAATGTATTGCCCTGGTACGCCATACTCTTTTGTGAGCTTAGCTAATAATGATTTATGCTCAGCCAACATTTTTTTACCCTGCTCAACTCGCCACGCAGTGACACGTTTATCAAAGTAATCACCAAAGGTGGTGGTAAATTCAGGTTGCTGATTATCTAATTCAATCACTCTAGGGACATACTTTAAATTTGCCACTGTAGTGTCGATAATCTGTTGTGAAATCCCTGCGGCTTTAGCTTTTTGCTGTAACGTAACGACACAAGTGGCAAAATCAGCTTGCTCTTGAGCAGGAGCAACATCTGCAACAGGATCGGGTGATGCCGATACCGCACAAGCACTTAATAAGGTACTAGATAAAAACATTGAAGCAATAAACACAGATAAACGTCTTTTATGGGCCATGAACAACACTTAATTTACGCAAAATGAATATTGAATATCGTGACGCATCAGCCTTAAGGAAACAAGAGCTGTTAACATTAAACCCTGTTTATTTATGCTAAACCGAAGTGAAAAATGAAAAATCTGCTAACAAGTGCGCAATCATGGTAAACCGACTCAAAACCACAGCAGCATGTAAAATAGCCCCATGGTTTATCCATTATGAATACCTCATAAAACCAAGCAATCATCGCATTTAAACGTTAGTTTAATAAGAGCCATGCCATAAAGACTGGCAGCAACCACAACGAGCCACTAGCTATTATCACCAAAACACTTTTGATGTGTCTATTATCTATGCTGCTCTCATTTACCGCAGAGTCACAAGATAATGAGTCAATTTAGCCTTTAAACACTGCTTAAGTCTCCAGCTAAATATAATTGTCATTAATTAAGCCTTTTCCTTATTCAATGAGTCCGTATAATGACATTAATTCTAACTCATTTGAGCGATTAATCATGACAGAACAAACTGCAGCATTATCAAGCTTTATCGAAAGCGTAAAACAACATCAAGTCTTATGGGGCTTACAAGATGAAACTGGTGAGGGTTGGGTAGTATGTGACTCATCAGAATTTGAAGAAACAGATGTTATGCCACTTTGGTCAAGCGAAGCTGCAGCAAAAAGTCACTGCACTGATGAATGGGCTGACTATAATCCGGTTACTATTACGCTAACGGAGTTCTTAGAATACTGGGTGAGTGATTTAAATGACGATGGCGTTCTAATCGGTGTTAATTGGGAAGCAGAACAAGAGTGCTTAGAAATTGATCCTATCGTACTCGCTAAAGAATTAGTCGATTTTGAAAAAGAATAATCGTCACTAATTTAAGCTGAATAGGGAATAAAAAGCGCACTTTAAACAGCGTCTTTACCTTTTGTTAAGGTTATTCTTTACACTAGGTTCGACTTTGTCGGTCATTCAAAGAGCGCCATACGCAGCGATAACTCACAAGCCACTGCTTGGTGTTATCGCTGCGTATGATAATCCTAAGCTCAGATTAATTTACGCTTAGCCACTAAGTTCAGCCATCATTTCACTGCTCATTAATAGTATTGCATCCATGCCTACACAGATTGATATTCCTTTTGATAAACGTCATACATGTTGGTTTTGTAACGAGCCAAGTAATCAATTGTTTGATTATTATAGAATGACTCACACTCCCCACCCCTCTTTAACGATTCCGGCGTGTAAAGAATGCCATATGCTAGCCAAGAAAAATCTGCTGACCTCTATTTGGGATTGTCGAGATGCAGTAAAAGACAATTTAATGCATTTATACCGTAAAGACTTGGCCATTGGAATTAACTGGACTGAAGAAGAACTCGAACAATCAGAATTTGACTGTATGATTTTTGGAGGCTTTAAAAAAAGTGCTTGGATGATGTACCAAATTGCACAAAGTCGAATGAATGCAAGAGGTTGGCCATTAAGTCTGGAAGGTATATTACTCGATGGCGAGATTGCTGGCGATGTGAGTCAATATCAAACAGGTTTTGAATTTGACGGCATTGTGTTTACGTCACTCACTAAAGCCATTAGCCACTACAGCCAAACATTGTCTTTAGACAGTATTTTTTTACAGCAGCTCATTACGCTATTGGGTAAAGCCCAATTTGGCCATGCGGTCAAAATAGCTCGGCTCAATATTGGTATTACCCCTGGAAACCAGCGTCGAATTCTTGATGAGTTGATCGAAGATATGGACCAAGGTGCGGCTCAATAACTCAATCCACTCTGGATACGTGCCTCTGGTTAACGATTTATGCTATTGCCTATGAAAGAATAGCACGTAAACGATCTTGAACAACACTCACTAACAAGTCGGGTTGAAATTTAGAAATAAACTCATTGCAGCCGACTTTTTTCACCATAGCTTGGTTAAAACTGCCGCTTAAAGAAGTATTGAGTGTAATAAATAATGCCGCCATTCGGGGATCATTACGGACTTCATGAGTCAACTTATAACCATCCATCTCAGGCATTTCTGCATCGGTTATCATCATAAGCAATTCTTCGGCAACGTTTTGACCTTTATCGGCCCACGATTGTAATAACCGTAACGCTTGTAGCCCGTCTGATGCCTCAAGGATCTCAATGCCTAACTTACTTAATGTGTCCCTCACTTGCTTGCGAGCTGTGGAGGAGTCATCGACGACTAATATCTTACGCCCTGGCATATGAGAAGTCAGAGATTCATCAAGCACACCATCTGACAACTTAACATCATAGCTAATGATCTCAGCTAAGACTTTCTCTACGTCAATAATGGATACTAATCGTGATTGACCTTGGTCTTCTATTTTAGTTATCGCGGTTAAGTAATTATGCCCTCCAGAGGTTTTAGGCGGAGGCATAATATCACTCCAGGTCATGTTAACAATATTCTCAACTTTACCGACTAAAAAACCCTGCACACTGCGGTTATATTCAGTAATAATCAAGTTACTGTCTTCAGTCACCGGCATAGGTGAAAAACCAATTGCTTCACGCAAATTGATCACAGGGATCGACACCCCTCTAATATTAGCGACACCATAGACGTTGTGGTTACTGCCAGGCAAGTTACTTAGCGGAGGTAACTTAACCACCTCTTTAACTTTAAATACATTAATGGCAAATAACTGGGTCGAGTTAATGCGAAACAGCAATAGTTCTAAACGATTTTCGCCAACTAGCTTAGTCCTTTGATCAACCGTATCGAGCACTTTTCTCATGGACGAGTCCCACCTACAAACAACGTAAAAATGTATTATTAACGCTAATTATACTTAAAAAAGATTTATTAACAGTGTTAAAACAAGATTTATCCCCCAAAAAAAGAAAAAACCTTTAAACAAGATCAAAAAGCGTCCTTAATTCGTATCATATTTTATTAGAGAAGCAAGCTGTTGCATCTCGCAAACTTTCAGCAAAGGTTATACATGATAAATATCACCCAACCTCTGAGGCACTTAAGCATATGGCTCTCAATAATGAGTTTATCTGCTTGTACCTTAATCGATAAACCGGTCACTGTTGTAAAACCGTTTGAACTAAATCTGTACTTAGGAACTTGGTATGAAATCGCCCGCCTCGATCACTCATTTGAGCGAAATATGTCCCATGTGACCGCACAATATACACTTCAAGGAAGCAAGGTTGTGGTGACTAACCGTGGATTTAAACAAGATGAACAGCAATGGGATGAAGCTAATGGTAAAGCTTATTTTATTGATGGAAGTGACCAAGGCTTACTTAAAGTGTCATTTTTTGGTCCTTTTTATGGCGCATACCAAATACATGACGTAATCCAAGCTCCTAATGGTCAATATACCGATGCTCTAGTCATTGGCCCTAACGCGCAATATGCATGGATCCTCTCAAGAACAGCTGTGATTAACTCCAACACCAAACAAGGTTTTATAAACAAACTCTCAGCATTGGGGATTAACACCAACAATCTAATTTGGGTGGATCAAGGCGCATTAAAAGATGATCGTTAAGCTCTTTTTACACGTACATTAAGTAAGTTTATTTGTTATATCTGATACAGGTGCCGTTATGAATATCCCATTATTTCCACTACCCGTTTGCTTATTGCCTCAGGGATATACCCAATTACGCATTTTTGAACCCAGATACAAACGCTTAGTATCTGAATCACTAAAGAGTGGTATTGGGTTTGGCTTATGTATGCTGGCTGATGATAAAAAAACCATTCTACCTATTGGTACGTTAACCCAAATTATTGACTTTGAGACGCTTGACGATGGCTTATTAGGTATCAGTGTTCAAGGAAAACAAACCTTCACCATTAACCACATTAGCGTTGATGATGACGGTTTGAAACGAGGTGACGTCAGCTTAATTGATTCTTGGCCAAGCGATATCATTGAACAACAAATTGAACCGGCTCAAAGCAATAAGATTAACCGAAAAAAAGATAAAATACTGAGTCAAACGTTAAAGCAAATTTTACAGCAGTATCCGCAGCATCTGGCCCATTACTCTGAAGAAAGTTTTAATGATATGTCTTGGGTATGCCAGCGTTGGCTTGAAATTATCCCATTGAGTTCAAAACAAAAATATCAGTGTATAAATAGTCATGACCACCAATTAGCTAAATCATTCTTATTCGATATCATAAAATAATAACAAGAGTGATCTTAATTAAGTGAGCTTTCGTATACATGATTATAGCTATTGTTTGTCAATGAAGTTGCTAATGTCTTTTTAGGCCACATTAGCAACTGCATGGATAAGATAATTAATTATGCTTAATGAAGTAATTATTGGATGCGAGTGAAAATAATGGAAAATATTCAATCACAAAGCGCACAAAATCGTTATGATAAGGGACATCTTGCACAGAGATCCCTAATTAAACGAAGCGGTGCTATGAAATCAGACGAACCAAATCCAATGGCAGATGAACTCGCTGCATTAATGATGAAAGTCGCTAATCATCGATGCAAGACTTCTTTTGCCAAACTCTTTTCGCATTTTGGCCCTAAAATTAATTCTTTTGGCGTACAGCGTTTAAGTCAACAGGGCTTAGCAATGGATTTAGTGCAAGAGACAATGACTCGAGTATGGACCAAAGCACATCTTTATAATGCAGATAAAGCAGCTGTAAGCACTTGGGTTTTCACCATAATGCGTAATCAATGCTTTGACATGCTTCGCAAAGTGCAACATAACCGCGAAGATGCATTTGGTGATGACATTTGGCCATTGTTTGAATCTGATGATGCAGAAAATGACGACAATGACTTCTTATTGTCGGCTTCTTTATTGCAGCATGTAGAGGAATTACCTCCCTTACAACGCCAAGTAGTACAAGGTATTTATATGCAAGAGCTGACTCAACAAGAGCTTGCAGACAAACTTAATATTCCAATTGGAACGGTTAAATCTCGACTTAGACTAGGTTTAGAAAAATTGAAAAGCTTTATGGAGAAACACTATGATTAATTACCACCCTGACCAGCACATGCTGTCTCTCCATGCTAAAGGCGAATTACCGCTGTCCATGTCGATTGCAATCTCTGCCCATGCTGAGTTTTGTCAGCATTGCCAACAGCAGCTTGACCAGATGACAATTGCCATGTCTGAACAGCAATTTGAATCGGCAGTAGCACCACAATTCGCTAACAGTAAAGATAATGATCAGTTAGACGCATTATTGAGCCAGTTATTAAATTCAACTCTAGATACATTAGCGGCCGAGCAGCCGACGAATATCGACAAGACAGAAGATAACAGTGTCAACATCAAAGGTCAGCATTACTCTTTACCAAGAGCATTTCGCAATCAAATCAATGCATCATGGCAAGGTATTGGTAAAGTGAGTCGTTTAAGACTTGATACCGGAGAGCCGCAAGCAAGAGCGAGTTTGTTACACATTGCTGCTAATGGTGAAATACCTGAGCATACCCATAAAGGTGCAGAGTTAACCTTGTTACTGGCAGGAGAGTTTAGCGATTGCTATAACACTTATAAACCAGGTGATTTTATGTTGCTTGATAAAGCGCACCAACATTCACCTAAAACAATTGATGGTTGTTTGTGTTACACCGTAGTAGATGCGCCCTTATACTTCACTAAAGGTATAAGTAAGTTACTAAATCCAATTGGTGATCTAATTTACTAAATATCAATATCCTTGCGAGTTATTTACTGCTCGCTGCAAAGATAGCTTACGTATGCCAACTTATCACTTAGCTGATGATGGCGGCATAAGTTAGATTATTAGTTTAATTTCTTCTAAAAGAATGATTTAGAAGATGGATGATGAGGTACCTCATCATCCATTTTTATGAGCTAAACTGTATAACGCAGTGAAATTATCCTATGAATAACCAGTAATGCCATTAGGATTAGCTATTTTTTAATCGAAAAGCACATTAATTTGATTAAAAATTGAAAAAGACTATTGCCATATGCAAACACTCAGTATATTATCTACACAGATTTAGTTTTCTTGTTAATTTTGGTTACCTACCTGTAAGTCTGCTCAACTTCACTTCGTAAATAAACCCAAGACAAGCTTCTGTACATTGTTTTAAATTCAATTGATTTCTGTTGATATGATAATTTCTATTGGCGTAATCTTATTGTCATAAAACTATGTTCAACTTACAAATTAAGTGCTGTATGTATTACTGTGATTTTAGGCTATGTGGCAACATAAAAGTTGTAGACACAAATTAGACCTTAATCAACTATTCACATAACAACACTTGATTAGTGAGTAAAAGATAGGTTAAGTTAAATCTCGAAACATTAATCTTTTGCAACACTAAAAAATGCCAAGGATATTTTATTGAACAATTGTCTCACCTAATGGGTGAATATATAGAAGGAGTGTGGCCAATGTCATACAACATTAATGGACACGAAATTTCAGTTAGCTTTCCAGTTAATTCTATTTCGTCAAACAAAAACTCAATTGCTTTTACCGACAGCCTAGGTAAAAACAAAAAAACCTTTTCAAAGCGTATTGAAGCAATAAACTTCATGAAATGGTTATTATCAGCTAATAAGTAATCCCCCCTAACGCTTTGCGTTAATCATTTACTCTGTTATTTAATAAACTCATTTCTCGGTATTCTCCTCTCAATTACCGATGTTTATTAAAACAGAGTAAAATGAATAGCTCACTAGCTTATTTTCAAGTTACTCTTCAATTTTAAACCCCAAGTTAACCATCTAAAAAACCTATTTCTCTTACTATCAATACCTTGTAGCAAAAATGTATCCTGCACTGGTGTGATCAAACCGAGTGAGGAAATTTTCGTTGGTATCTTGGTAACATGGTTTTATTGCCTAAGGCTCCCCCCTGATGTATGTAAAGAACATTGGTGGCACTGACAGCCTGACTATTTAAATAATGTTGTAATACTAAAAAGCCAACCGGATCATACAACAATTCAAATTCAATTCCCGACTGGCAAACTGTTTTCCACATATCAAAACAACGTTGTGATAATTTCCCAAAATGATATTTATGACCATCATTAATAATTCTAGGAAAATAAATCTCATCAACTAATTGTGAAAACTGTTGGCGTAAATATTTATCTCCGCCAACAGTACTGCAAGTTAACACCTCAATAGCAAAAACTTCCGTTAATGATAATTGAGTCAGTTGTTGAATAATTTGTTTATTTAAATAAGCCGCAGTGGTCCCCGTACCTGAGGGGAGAAATACCATCAATTCATTTAGTCGTCGGTCTTGAGCCCATTGAATAATTTCACTGGCGAGTTGTGTTATCCCGGTTTCGGCATACCCACAACGTCCACCTTCGGGAATAAATAGTAATTGATTTTTATCTGTGTAATTTGGGTGCGACGACACAATGTATTGCATCGCATCGTCTAAATGCATACCTTGAAGGTTTTCGGCATCGGCCAAATGACTGACATCAATAATATTGGCACCATTTTGTATGGCAGCAGCATAGTTACCCTGAGCATGTTGTAACAAGAATGTGTTGATATGACTTACATAGTAATCAAATTTCCATCCTTGCAGCTTTGCAAGTACAGACAAGGAGTATAATGAGTTGGCTTGTGCCGAGCCCGATGCCACTAGCTGGGTAACGTGTGAATAATCATGATGGAGGAAATGATAAAATTTACGCGCTTTATTACCACTAAAATCAGCATGTAATAGATCATCCCGTTTAATATAGATGCTGCGTCCATCAAAGTTCATCGCTTGTACTGGGCTTATCGAAAACATACATTGCCTTAATCAACTGTAATATGAGTATTTTAACTAAAAAATGATAAATCTCATCGATTCATTTGTATTACTCATCACACACACCTAATCATAAAGTAAAAAATTAACATTTAACCTATTATAATCAAACAGTTAAAAAGATGGCATGAATATCGCTATATTCTAAGTAATATTGACTATTGATAGGATTGAAAATGTCACTTTTACGCTTAATCTTTAATATTGCTTGGTTTCTTATGGGTGGTTTTATCATGGGCCTAGCATGGTGGTTGGTGGGGCTATTATGCTTTATCAGTATCATTGGTATCCCATTTGGCCGTGCATGTTTTGTTATTGGCGAGCTAGCTTTCTGGCCATTTGGACAAGAAACGGTTAACCGAAAACACATTTCAGGCCAAGAAGATATTGGCACTGGCACGTTAGGTTTAGTAGGTAATGTTATATGGTTTTTATGCTTTGGTATTTGGCTTGCGATTGGCCATCTAGTCCATGCATTGGCTTGTTTTGTAACAATTATAGGTATTCCTTTCGCGTTACAACATCTTAAGTTAGCCTTACTAAGTTTAACCCCTATTGGTCAAACTGTTATTGCCAAACCGACTTATTAGCATTCATTAATAACGGTTGAATGACCGCTGTTATAAAAAGCCGATAGCACAGTGCTATCGGCTTTTTATTTGCCTAATTGTCTTAGCTGCGTGTACATTGCCATAATCAAGCACAGAAAAGTAATTCACTCTCTTTAATGACAGTAATGGAATCGCATGAACTATTGGTTAATGAAGTCTGAACCAGATGACTTTAGCATTGATGATCTTCAGATGTGTGAGCAGCAAACGGTTGCTTGGCAAGGTATTCGTAACTATCAAGCACGTAATTATATTCGCGATCAAATCGCATTGGGTGATCTAGTGTTGTTTTACCACTCTAGCTGCAAAGTACCTGCCATTGTAGGTTTAGCCAACATTAGCAGTCAACCTCAAATTGATGTCAGCGCTTTTGATGACCGCTCAGCGTATTTTGATATGAAATCTGACGCCACTGCACCTCGTTGGTGGCAAGTGCATATTCAATTTATGGCCAAATTCTCTAACCCAGTCAGCTTGAAGCAATTGAAGGCAGATCCCTTACTGCAAGATATGGTACTAGTGGCTAAAGGTACTCGCCTGAGTGTTCAGCCCGTCACACAAGAGCAATACCAACATATTATGAAACTAACAAACGTAGATTAATAACCTTGAATTAACCACTGGGCAGCTGGTCGCTAACAGGTAACTATTCTTTTAAAAGCCGCTTCCTAAAAACGGCTCAGACAATTAGCGCTAAATCGTCTGAGCATCTAACTGCGAACGAAAATGAATAAGATCAGCCAATGCCCAGATTAGTTAATCATCCGCCCTATTCCACCAAGCACAGATCCTTCACCCTGATCTTTGCCACCACGAGATGGTGCATGAGCAATAATTCTGTCAGCCATGCGAGAAAACGGTAAGCTTTGTAACCATACTGTCCCATGACCTTGCAAGGTCGCAAGAAACAAACCTTCGCCACCAAACACCATTGATTTTAAAGAACCAGCGCGCTGAATATCATAATCAATCCCGGGCGTAAATCCGACTAAACACCCAGTATCAACTCGCAATGTCTCACCACGCAGTTCTTTTTTTATCAGTGTGCCACCGGCATGCACAAATGCCATACCATCACCTTTAAGGCTTTGTAGAATGAAACCTTCACCACCAAAAAAACCGGTTCCTAATCGCTTATTAAACTTCATACTCACTTGCGTACCTAAAGCCGCTGCTAAAAAGCTGTCTTTCTGGCAGATAAGTTCGCCTTGATGTTGAGCTAAGTCGATCGCCAAAATAGTCCCAGGAAACGGCGCAGCAAATGCCACTTTTCGTTTATGTTGACCTTCATTGGTAAAGTGAGTCATAAAAATCCCCTCACCCGAAATGGCACGTTTACCAGCCCCCAGTAGCTTGCCAAAAAAACCAGATTCAGGCTCAGAGCCATCACCCATTTTAGCCTCAAAACTAATATCTTCTTCGATATAGGTCATCGCGCCTGCTTCAGCAATCACTGATTCATTTGGATCAAGTTCAACTTCAACAAGCTGCATACTAGAACCGATAATTTCATAATCTACTTCATGGCATTTTCTGGTCATTTTCATTCCTTAAAAATTTATGATTGATTGTTGTCGCCTAACAAAGCTAAATAATTTCCCTGCAACAATGTTATAAAATAACAAAAGGATCCGCAATTTAACACGACAACTTTTAACTATGCTAGGCTGCCCAATAAATCTGTTGATGGCTCTGCAGACGTATGCCAATGATTAACCCAATCCAGCACCACTTAACCCTAATTGTTGCTGCTGCTGATATTGGGCAAATTCTTGCAAAATTAATTCAGTAAATAATTGCCCTGCTCGACCAAGTGGTCGCTCTAAAGTTGACACTAGTTGTGGGGTAAAACTAAACCTATTACCACCAATAAAATCTACTTCAATAAGTTGTCCTTGATGTAATTCTTCAGTAATTAAAAAATCCGGCATCCAGCCAAAACCTAGGCCTTTTAGTAAGGCATTTTTTTTCATGATAAAGCCCGACAAATAAAAGACTTTATCGCCGCCAAACTGCATTTCATCGCGATCACGTTTACCAGGAGATGAATCTTCAATGGTCAACTCTACATGCTGCTGTAACTCAGGCAAACTAATCCTCTTAAGCTGACTTAATGGATGCTGTGATGATGCCACCAGCACACTGGTAATGGTAGGCAATGCTTTAGGATGATAAGAGGGCCCGGTACGATAGTCTTTCACTAGCATTAAGTCGGCTTGATCACGTTCAAATCGATGCTGTACTCCGCCTAAAAACTCCATATTGAGTTGAATTTTAGTGGGTATGTTATGCTCCGACATCCGTTTTAAAGCCGTCATAATCGGTTCCATCGGCAGTGCGCCGTCTATCACTAATTCAAGTTTAGGTTCCCACCCTTGACTAAAGCGACTTGCAAGATGTTCTATATTGGCTAAATGCTGTAATAAGCGCTGCCCTTCGGCCAAAATCACTTTACCTTCGGGGGTTAATTCCGCTCGATAATGATCTCGATTAAATAATGTTACCCCCAGATGTTGCTCCAGTTTTTTAATCTGATAGCTTACTGCCGATTGTGCCTTGTGTAACCGTTCTGAAGCTTTTGCAAAACTTCCTTCTTCAACAAGTACTTGCAGTACATTAAAGGCATCTATATCTATTCGCATAAGATTTCCACTGTCCCGTTATCCATACACAAATGTAAAGCTAACATAACAATCAAAAAAGTCGATTGAGTTGAGTTATTTATTATTCTTTTTTTTGTTGATCTTTACCACTAAATTGTTAGTTAGATCACATATTGGTTTAGCCAATGAGATTAGGCAATAACAATAAATAACATAAACGCCACGACACTCGCAGTCGATTCACCATAGGACAATCACATGCCATTCTATGTTAAGCAAGGTCAGATCCCGACCAAACGTCACATTGCCTTCGAAAAAGATAATGGTGAGTTGTACCGTGAAGAATTATTTTCGACCCATGGCTTTTCAAATATTTATTCCAATAAATATCATCATAATATGCCAACCAAAGCGATCGATGTTAAACCTTACGCTCTGTCACATGGCGAACAATGGCAAGATCCGCTCATTCAAAATTACAAATTAGACTCGCGCCAAGCCGACTGCCAAGGCAATTTCTTTAGTGCTCGTAATAAAATATTTTTCAATAATGATGTCGCCATTTACACGGCTAAAGTGACTGAAGACACTAATGAGTTTTATCGCAATGCTTATGCAGATGAAGTGGTGTTTATTCACCAAGGTGAAGGGCAACTATTAAGTGAGTACGGTGTTATCAATACTCAGAAGTGGGATTATTTAATTATTCCGCGCGGAACCACCTACCAGCTAAAATTTAACGATTATCAAGATGTACGTTTGTTTGTGATTGAATCCTCGTCAATGGTAGAGGTGCCTAAGCATTTTAGAAATGAATATGGCCAAATGCTCGAGTCCGCTCCTTATTGCGAGCGTGATATTCGAACCCCAACCTTAACCGAGGCTGTGGTCGAAAAAGGCGAATTCCCGTTAATGTGTAAGTTTGGCGATCGCTATCAACAGATGACACTTCAATGGCATCCATTTGACTTAGTAGGTTGGGATGGTTGTGTCTATCCATGGGCATTTAACATCAGTGAATATGCCCCTAAAGTTGGCAAAATTCATTTACCACCATCTGAACATTTAGTGTTTACTGCACACAATTTTGTAATTTGTAACTTTGTGCCACGGCCATACGATTTCCACCCTAGATCAATTCCGGCGCCTTATTACCACAACAATATCGATAGCGATGAAGTGCTGTATTACGTCGACGGTGATTTTATGAGCCGTACCGGTATTGAAGCCGGCTACATGACCTTACATCAAAAAGGTGTCCCCCACGGCCCGCAACCTGGACGGACCGAAGCCTCTATCGGCAAAACTGAAACTTACGAATACGCGGTGATGGTCGATACCTTCGCCCCACTGAATTTAACCGCTCATGTAAAAAATTGCATGAGTGATGATTACAATCGCTCTTGGTTAGAAAACTAAGACCACATTTATATCAACCCTAAGTCATCTAAGAGTGATGGTGTTGACATAAAATAAAGGAAAAAAAAATGGCAAGCGAACTAAACCCACTGGGCCTATTAGGCATTGAATTCACCGAATTTGCCAGTCCAGATACCGAATATATGCATCAAGTGTTTATTGATTTCGGTTTTTCAATGTTAAAAAAAGCCAAAAATAACGACATCGTTTATTACAAACAAAACGACATTAACTTTTTGTTGAATAAAGGCCGCGCAGGCTTTTCTGCAGACTTTGCTAAATCACACGGCCCAGCTATTTGTTCAATGGGTTGGCGGGTTGAAGATGCTAATTTTGCATATACCGAAGCGGTGGCTCGAGGTGCAAAACCGGCAGATGATGCCAACAAAGACATGCCGTATCTGGCTATTTATGGCATTGGCGATAGCTTAATTTATTTTATTGATATCTTTGGCGAACAAAACAATATTTATCAAACTGACTTTGTTGATTTAGAGCAGCCTATCGTCACACCAGAAAAAGGCTTTATGGAAGTCGACCATTTAACCAATAATGTCTACAAAGGCACTATGGAAAAATGGGCTAACTTTTATAAAGATATCTTTGGTTTTACCGAAGTGCGTTACTTTGATATTAGTGGCGCGCAAACGGCTCTAGTGTCTTATGCTTTGCGTTCTCCAGATGGCAGCTTCTGCATTCCGATTAACGAAGGTAAAGGCAACGACAAAAACCAGATTGATGAATACTTGGGTGAATACAATGGCCCAGGTGTGCAACATCTAGCATTTAGAAGCCGTGATATTGTTGCTTCATTAGATGCAATGGAAGGCACTTCAATTAAGACTCTGGATATTATTCCTGAATATTACGACACTATTTTCGATAAGTTGCCACAGGTCACGGAAGATCACGATCGGATCAAGCATCACCAGATTTTGGTTGATGGTGATGATGACGGTTATTTACTGCAAATTTTCACCAAAAATTTATTTGGGCCAATCTTCATTGAGATCATTCAGCGTAAAAATAACCTTGGATTTGGCGAGGGTAACTTTACCGCATTATTTGAATCCATTGAACGTGATCAAATGAAACGTGGTGTGCTGTAATTTTATAGACACTAAGTGATACATAAAAACCAGCAAAGTGCTGGTTTTTATCATTTTAGGCCATTACACTCTGCCATCCATATTGCTAACCAAAGACGTTACCCATGCCAGATTATGCTGTTCTTGCGGTTTTTATCCCTACATTCTTTTTTGTGTCTATCACCCCTGGGATGTGCATGACATTAGCCATGACCCTCGGCATGAGCATTGGTGTGCGTAAAACATTATGGATGATGCTCGGTGAATTAGTGGGCGTGGCATTGGTCGCCATTGCGGCAGTACTTGGGGTGGCCAGCATCATGTTAAATTACCCACAAGTGTTCGATATCCTTAAGTGGGTGGGTGGCGCCTACCTGGCTTATATTGGGATTAATATGTGGCGCGCCAAAGGCAGAATGGCCATCATTACTGGCCTTGATGTGAAAACCAACCGAGTCAGTTTAATCAGTCAAGGTTTTATCACCGCCATTGCGAACCCTAAAGGTTGGGCCTTTATGATTTCACTATTGCCACCGTTTATTAATGTCGATTATGCCGTTGGCCCACAACTTGCGGTGTTACTCGGGATTATCATGATCACTGAAAGTGTCTCTATGTTGGCTTATGCCAGTGGTGGTAAAAGCTTACGTTTATTCTTAAGCCGCGGCGATAACATTCGTTGGATGAACCGTATTGCTGGGAGTTTAATGATCGTTGTTGGTATATGGTTAGCATTAGGCTAACCACACAATCCCACTGACTTAGCCATTTCACTACCGATATGTCTATTATTCTATCGCCTTATACGGCAGTTGTTCGCACATTTGTTGCATGTAGATGTCAATGTGCGCGCGTTCTTGCTGACAAAAATGACCAATCGCATCATTAAAACCTTCATGAGCAATAAAATGACTTGAGAAAGTTTTGACCGGACGAAATCCTCGCATAACTTTATGTTCACCTTGGGCGCCAGCATCAAATACCATTAATTGATTGGCAATGGCAAACTCAATACCTTGATAGTAACAGGCCTCAAAATGCAATCCATCACATTCAGTTAATGCTCCCCAATAGCGGCCAAATAAGTGTGTATCTGACACGAAGTACAGCGCCGATGCCACTAGATTTCCATCAACATCTTCAATTATCAATAAGCGTATCGACGCGCCCATCGTTGCTGCTATCTGTTCGAAAAAGGCAGGTGATAAATACCCTGTGTGACCGGAACGTTTTAAATAGGTATTTTGATAACAGCGAACAAAAACCTGCCACTGCTCAGGACTGGCCTTATCGCCATCAATAAAACTAAATTGTAGCTGTTGTCTTGCTATGGTTCGCTCTTTGATGATGTTTTTACGTTTACGTGACGTTAATCTGGCAATAAAATCATTAAAATCAGCATAACCTTGGTTGTGCCAATGAAACTGGCACCCCAAGCGTTGCATAGCATCTGCCTGAGAGAACTGATGCTGTTGCGCCTCATGGATAAATAAACAATGCCAAGATGACCAGTTATGCTCAATGACAGTCTGCGACAAAAAGTGCTGAATGCTCTCGATTAAAGTTTGCTGTGCCGTGATCGACAAAGCAGCACTAAAACCTATACGCTGACCAGTGGTAGGCGTAAAAGGAATACTCGCGACAAGTTTAGGATAGTATTCAATGTGATTACGCTCATAAGCCTCTGCCCAAGCCCAGTCGAACACATACTCGCCCCAAGAATGCGTTTTAAGATACAAAGGCATTAAGGCGATAACATTATCAATATCCATCACCACAAGATGCATGGGACTCCAGCCCGTTTCAGCACTAACACAACCGCTCATTTCGAGTGCGGATAAATATTCATGACGGGTAAAAGGATGGGACACCCCAAACATTTTATTCCATACAGAAGGATCTATAGTATTAATACTATTAACAAATTTATATTGATAACTTTGCTTTTGTGCTTGTTCCACCCACACCTACCCTATAATAATTAACGCTGTAAAGTTAAAACACATACCAATTATTGTTATCATGTGGCATGTTCTATCACAATATCTTTTCCATTCACGCCAAGGATTAATCGTGACACTATTCCCTAAATTAACACCGCTTCTGTTGAGCTCAGCCTTAACACTAACACTTTGTTATCCCGCCATTCATATTGCTAACAGCCAAGCAAACGAAGCCTCAATTTTTAGTGAAATGGCAACGGCTCAGCCAATCTATGCTAAGCATGGCATGGTTTCAAGCCAAGAAGCATTAGCAAGTAAAATTGGCGTAGATATCTTAAAACAAGGCGGTAATGCGGTCGATGCTGCTGTCGCGGTAGCATATGCACTTGCCGTGACATTACCTCGCGCGGGTAATGTTGGTGGCGGTGGTTTTATGTTGGTGCATTTAGCCGAGCAACATAAAACTATCGCTATCGATTACCGTGAAACGGCGCCAGCTAAAGCACACAAAGACATCTTTCTTGATGAACAAGGTAATGCTGTCGATAAGCTCAGCCGTGAGCACGGTTTAGCTGTTGGCGTTCCTGGTACCGTCATGGGAATGGAACTGGCCCTGACAAAATATGGCACCATGAGCATGGAACAAGTCATAAAACCTGCTATTAAACTGGCTAAAGACGGTATTTTAGTCACCTCAGATTTGTCTAACTCTCTTGCCGGCCTTAAATCGCGCATTACACAATGGCCAAGTTCAGCAGAGGTTTTCTATCATGCTGATGGCAGTAATTATCAGGTCAATGAATTATTCAAACAACCGGAATTAGCACAATCGTTATCGTTAATAGCAGAGAAAGGCAGTAAAGGGTTTTATCAAGGTGAAACCGCTGAAAAAATTGTTTCTGCGGTCCAGAATGCTGGTGGGGTGATGAGCCTAACCGATCTTTCAAACTATAAAGTGATTGAGCGCCAACCGGTTCGTGGTCAATATCGCGGTTATGAAGTGGTATCAATGCCGCCGCCTTCTTCTGGTGGCATACATATTATCGAAATGCTAAATGTGCTTGAGCAGTTCCCAATTGATAAATTAGGTCACAATACCGCTGATACCTTGCATCTTATGGCTGAAACCATGAAGTATGCTTATGCCGATCGGAGTAAATTTTTAGGCGACCCTGACTTTGTTAACGTTCCGGTTAAACAATTGATCAGCAAAGAATATGCTAAGAGTATTGCCAGTAAGATCTCCATTAATAAAACCACCCCAAGCAGCGAAATACTGCCAGGAGAATTGGCGCCATATGAGAGCGATCAAACTACCCACTTCTCTGTTATCGATAAATGGGGCAATGCAGTTGCCAACACTTACACCCTTAACTTCAGTTATGGTTCTGGCTTAGTCGCTAAAGGCACTGGTATTTTATTAAACAATGAAATGGATGACTTTTCGGTTAAACCTGGTACACCTAACGGTTATGGTTTAATTGGTGGTGAAGCAAACTCTGTTCAAGGGAATAAGCGCCCTCTGAGTTCAATGAGTCCAACCATTGTAATGAAAGATGGTAAACCATTCATTGTGACCGGCAGCCCTGGTGGCTCGCGTATTATTAATATTACTTTGCAAATTATTATGAATGTTATTGATCATAATTTAAATATTGCCGAAGCCACTGCAGCAGCACGTATTCATCATCAATGGTTACCGGATTTTATTTGGGTAGAGCACACCTTGAATAAAGACACGATTTCATTACTTGAAGCTAAAGGTCATAAAGTCAAAATTCAAGAATCAATTGGCAGTACTCAATCAATAATGATGACAGAACAAGGTCTTTTTGGCGCATCAGATCCAAGACGTGCAGGCTCTGCCGCCATCGGCTACTAGAGCGTTAATCTGCAAGTATAAAAAGGCAGCGGCTTTACACCATCTAAAGCCGCTATTACATATAATTAATACCAAGATATGCATTGATATCGACTATCATTTTACGCTTAATTTTCTACCACTGTACTGGTGAGCAAAATTCGTTCAAAAACTCAAAACCTCATGTCCAGTAAAACTCGAAACGACTCGCCAACAAAGCTATACCCTGCTCCGCAGGATAAACAATGGCAATCATTAATATAAGCTTGAATGTTATTTAGTCAGACTCATGCTAATCCTCAAACTGTTTAAATATTATTAAGATTAATGAACCACTTTGCTGCATCTGCTATTATTGTTAATAATTATATACCCCGAGTTAATCAAACGTTAATATTTCTAAGTCACAATCTAAGTTGTTATTATCTTTTTTTAGCTTAACTAAATTAACAAAAGGCCTCATGCAACTCATTAATTTAAAAATCAAACATAGAATTGCCCTACTCACCTTTGTCGCTATCGTGTCGTTTGTCATTTCGATTATCATCAATAATCAAACGGGTAAGAATAATGAACAACGCTTAAATGGACTCCAAAATCAACTTTATCCAGCCTTAAATCTTGCAACGATCAACCAAGGCTTAATATTACAATTGGATCAAACAATCCAATCAGCAATTACTACAGGTGAAGAAGATGCGTTAGATGTGGCCAATAACATGGTATTGCAAATCTCAGCTAATTTACGCCAACTTATCGATCTACTGCCAGACGAGGCAGCTGCGGCGCAAAAAATGAACCGCGATATGAACATCTACTATGATAATGCTAGCAGTTTAGCCGCGGAGTTTATTAAAGATGATGTCGATTTTAGCAAAATACAGCTGCAAGCTGCTGAAAATGCAAAGCGATACCAAACATTGGTCAAACAATTTGCTGAAAAAAAATCACTTTTGGCAGAACAATTTCAACAAAGTATTCAAACGACGATTACCAGTTCAAAAAATGCGGAAAATAGTGTTCTGCTTATTGGCGTGATTGCTACTGCACTGATGATCATTATGGGATTACTGGTTAATCGCTCAATCATTAATACCATAGACAATGTCACTCAATCTTTGCGAAATATTTCACAAGGTGAAGGCGATCTTCGCGCACGGATCCACTATGCGGGCAAAGACGAAATAGCACAGCTTGTTTACTGGTTTAACCAATTTGTCTCTAAACTTCAATCGTCTATTGCCGATACAAAGAACACCACAGAAAACTTAACTGAAGTGGCTGCAACCTTACTCAGCGGCAGTCAGTACAGTGAACTCAACGTAAAGCAGCAAAATGAGGCTATAGAGCAGATATCACAAGCGATGAAAGAGATGTTTGTTAGTGTGACTCACATTGCCGAGTATGCATCCAGTGCAGCATTAGAGGCTGAAGATGCCAACACAGAGGCGAAACAAGGCCTTGTCATAGTTAATGATGCCGTTTCTACCATTAACACCTTGGCTGACGAAGTGCAGCAAACAGCCGTCGTGGTAAATCAACTCGACGCATTTACCCATAATGTTAATGACATATTAGACACAATCCGCAGTATTGCAGATCAAACTAATTTACTGGCTCTCAACGCTGCAATTGAAGCCGCTCGTGCGGGGGAACATGGTCGTGGTTTTGCGGTAGTAGCTGATGAAGTCAGAACATTGGCTTCTAGAACACAAACGTCGACCCAAGAGATCCAGCAAGTATTACAAGAATTACGTTCTACTTCTAAACAAGCGGTTGACGCTATGGATCGCGGTATTCACACAGCGGCCAAAGGGGTGCAATCAACCTCTTTAGCCGGTGAAGCATTACAACGTATCACAGGTAAAGTCAGTGCAATCTCTGAAGTTAATGATCAAATTGCTACTGCGACAGAAGAACAACACACCACTTCGGTGTTAATCCAGCAATATATAACTGAAATGGAAACCGGTTCGCAAAAAGTAAGAGTAACGACTGCTGATATGGGAGGTATCAGTGTTGATATTCAAAATATTAGCGAAAGACTGCAATCAATTACCAATCAATTTAAGGTTTGAGATTGATTGCATTGCTAGTATTAAAAACCAAAAAATATAAGCCTTAATGGCGTATTGATGAGTGATGTTCAAGGAGTAAAACCATGCAATTTAATTTAAAAGTGTTATCTGTTGCGATATCGATGGCAATGGTCCCTAGCCTGGCAACAGCTGATGAAGCTGCTGATGCTAAAATTGCTAAACTAGAGCAACAAGTACAAACCTTGCAGGCGCAACAAAATGCGAGCTTAGCAGACAAGGTCAAATTTAATGGCTTTATTAGCGGAGCCTATATTAGCTCTGATAATGATGCGGGTTATAACGGTGCAGACTCAAGCGCTGACTTTAGTGAAGACAGTAAATTAGGTCTACAAGGTACCTTCAACATTTCTGACAACACTCAAGCGGTATTGCAGTTAATGATGCGCGGTAAATATGACTGGGAAGTTGAAGCTGAATGGGCTTATTTATCTCACCGCTTTGAAAACGGTATCAAGGTTCGTGGCGGTAAACTGCGTGTACCTTTGTTCATGTATTCTGATTACCTCGATGTAGGATATGCACAACCTTTTGCTCGTCCGCCACAAGAAGTTTACGGTGCCATTCCGTTTTCATCTTACACAGGTGCTGGTGTATCTTATGATGTTGAATACGATGACTCAACCCTAACAATGCAAGCATTTGGTGGTGAATCAAAAGTTAAAAACACAGCGGTTGAACTCAGTAATCTTATGGGTGCTAACGTGAGTTGGACCGACGAAATATGGACTTTACGTGCCGTATACGCACAAGCGCAATTAGACGGACCCGTTGTGACAGAAGTAACCGTTCCTTTAGCGCCAGGCGTGAATACTCAAGCTAACTATACTCTATTAGAGCTTAACGATGATAAAGGCTCTTTTGTTGGTGTGGGTGCCAGTTATGACAACGGTGAAGTTATTGCAATATCTGAATGGACTCGTTCAGAAATTGATAATGCCTACCCTGATATTGATTCAGGTTACTTGACATTAGGCTATCGTATTAAGGCATTCACGCCTTATGTCACCGTTGCTTACTCGAAGACTCAGGACAATGAAGATCGTTTACCGCTATCAACTGCTGCGGCAACACAAATGATCGCATTCAATGCTGAGCGTATGGCTTATAGCTTAGGTTTACGTTGGGATGCAATTGATAATGTCGCGATAAAATTTGATGTCACCTACGCTGATGACTTTGGCAATACATCAGGTGGATTAGATACCAACAGCTTCGACGCATCAACAGGTAAATTTGCCTATGATGACACCTTGATTTACACCGTTAAATTCGACGCAGTATTTTAAGGGGTATGATAATGAACAAGTTACTGACTATTTTAGCGCTAAGTTTAACAGCCGTTGCCTCAGCTAATGCAGCGGTTGTTGTCATTGGCAATCCTGCTGCTGCAGATATTGCAATTAATGATGTTAAAAAAGCGTTTTTGGGTAAAGGGGACTCTTCAGTCGTCGTTTACGAATTAGAAGAAGGCAATCCTGTACGCAGTGAGTTTCATCAAGCAGTAACCGGTAAGTCAGATGCACAGCTCAAAGCATTTTGGTCTAAGCAAGTCTTTACCGGTAAAGGTACGCCACCACCAGCGGTTTCTGGTGCGGGTGCAATGAAATCTGCGATTGCAAGCAATCCAAATGCCATTGGCTACATTGATGAAGCTGATGTTGATGCCACAGTAAAAGTCATACTGAAGCCATAGATTGATTACTACTGTGATTAACTCACCATAAAAACGTGAGCACATAATCACCGATGTTAGTTAATTGGAAGATGAAATATAAACCGAGTAATGATATTTATTGCTCGGTTTTTTTATGACTAACCTAATAAAAAATCAGCACCAAAACTTTTTTGGTTTATAACCATCATTTATAACGTCGAATTAGATGATGACGAGCAAAAGCAATATATCGCACTCTATCCTTAATAGCTTATCGAGTTAAATTTAACAATTCAATATTAAGTAAATTCTGGCAAATATAAAATACTCAATTATTCGTTGCGTTATTTCGCCACATTTTTGCCGAAGTAAAATAGCACCGTTTATTAACATTAATACCGTAACATTAACATTGCGTAGCCTGTTATCATTTCTGATGATGATTAATTGCGCAATCTCACTCACGAATAGATTTTATTTAGCCTTGTATCACAATTTATTCATTTACTATGCTTATAATCACCGCTGTATTTTCATCTTATTATCAATTAGATAAAAAGAAGTTAACACTACGTAAGAGGTAAAAATAACAAATATACCTCAGGGTCAAATAAAAATAGAGAGTAAAATATGTTAAATAAAAAACTACTTGCTGTAGTTATCGCGGGTGCACTAGGACTAGGCGGTTGCAACTCAAATAACGACGACCAAACAAGTACTGTTGCTGCAGATATTAATTTACGAGTGATGGAAACAACTGATCTTCATACTAATATGATGGATTATAACTACTACTCAGGTAAAGAAGACAAGACTATTGGTCTTGTACGTACTGCCAGTTTGATCAATGCCGCTCGCGCTGAAGTAACAAACTCGGTGTTAGTCGACAATGGCGATTTATTACAAGGTAGTCCGATGGGAGACTATATTGCCAATAAATTTAAAACTGACAGTAACACGCTTACCGAGACCCATCCCGTCTACAAAGCAATGAATACCTTAGACTATGAAGTCGGCAATATTGGTAACCACGAATTTAACTACGGTTTATCGTTTCTTGAGCAATCTATATCCGGTGCAAACTTCCCTTATATTAACTCAAATGTCATTTGTGCTGATAAAGACGGCTGCTGGGATAATGTATTATTTAATGAGAATATGTTCACACCGTATATTATTAAAGACAAAGTGGTCCTTGATGTCGACGGTAATGAGCACACCATAAAAATAGGCTATATCGGTTTTGTACCACCACAGGTTTTACAATGGGATAAAGCTAACTTAGAAGGTAAAGTTGAAGTATTAGGCATAGTTCAAGCGGCTAATAAATTTATTCCGCAAATGAAAGCTGAAGGTGCTGACATTATTTTAGCCATTCCGCATTCAGGAATTGGATCAAGTGAAAACCCTGGTGATCCATGGGCTGAAAACGCAACTTATGCACTCACCAATGTTGCTGGCATCGATGCTATCTTCTTTGGTCACAGCCACTCGGTATTCCCTGCTGCAACCTACAGTGATTTACCTAATACCGACGTAGAAAAAGGTTTATTAAATGGTATCCCTGCAGTGATGCCTGGTCGTTGGGGAGATAACTTAGGCGTTGTTGACTTAGTGGTGCGTCAAGTTGAAGGTAAATGGACCGTAATCCATGAAGAATCAACGGCTAAAGCACGCCCTATTTACGACAATGCCAATAAAATTGCCTTGGTTGAAGGTGAAGCAAGCTTACGTAATGCGATTGAAATTGAACACCAAGGTACGATTGAATACGTCAGCCAACCTATCGGTGTTGCTGCCGCCAATATGTACAGTTTCTTAACACTGGTGCAAGATGATCCAACTGTGCAAATTGTTTCAGATGCCCAAATTGCCCGCGTTAAAACATTAATTACCGATGATCTAAAAGATTTACCTATTTTGTCTGCTTCTGCACCATTTAAAGCCGGTGGACGCTATGCTGAAGGTGATGCTAGCCAGTATGTGCAGGTTGATGAAGGTAATTTATCTTATAAAAATGCCGCTGACTTATATCTGTACCCAAATACCATGGTAGCAGTTAAAGCGACTGGGGCTGAGTTAAAAGACTGGTTGGAATGCTCAGCAAATCAGTTTAATCAAATTGATCCAACCGTGAGTGCTCCTCAAAACTTGATTAACCGCGCCGGCCACCCAACCTATAACTTTGACGTAATTGATGGTTTAACTTACAAAATTGATGTGACCCAACCGAGTAAGTTTGATCGGGATTGTAAAGTCGTTAACCCAGATGCAAATCGAATTGTTGACTTGGCTTATACAGATGCAGACTCAAAGGTTATCACCGGTGATGATTTGGCTGCTATGTCATTTGTTGTAGCATCAAATAACTACCGTGCATTTGGTGGGGCATTTGCAGGTACTGGTTCTGATCATGTAGTACTTGAGCTACCTGATACCAACCGTGATGCATTGTCTGCTTATATTACTGAGCAATCAAAGCCTAATGCTACTGGCGGATATGATGCTATGGTTGATCCATCAGCTGATTACAACTGGGACTTTAAAACCATAGATAATGCCACCGTGGCATTAGACATTCGTTTTGAAACTCAAGACAGCGATGTTGCCGACAAGTTCGTTGCTGATAACCAACAACGTAAAATGGTCAAGTTACCTAAAACAGCTGATGTAGTGTCAGGATTTGCTATTTACAGCATCGACCTAACAACGCCGGTTGCTGCTAAGTAATAATTATCCAATAAAAAAGGCGCTATATGCGCCTTTTTCTTAATACCTTTGCAAGATATAAGCATAACGTTATGGCATCAACTGTATAGTCAGACAATTATTGTTCAAATCACTACTCTTCAAACAACTGGGCCATTTTTTGAATTTGTACTAATGGAACATGATGCTGGTTTCGTTGAGCACAAAGCTGTTGATGCGGCTCATCTTTAGGTTGTCCAACTAATACTACATTAACTTTATAACCTAATGCTTTAGCCGCTGCCTCATAAGCCATAAATTCCCACTTGGCAATATTGGTATTATCACAAATCACAATCGGTTCACTTCGGGCTAATGCTTGGATAAATGCTGTTAAATTAGCCTGATGATACTGCGCAATTTTTTGCGGATTAAAGCGATATTCACCTTGATAATAAAAATAGCGATCTGTTGAAAAGTAACCGTGTTGTCGAATATGAATCGCCTGCTCAATACCTTGAGATATAATAAATTGTTCAGCCCAATAAGACTTACCACTACCAGGTAAGCCACGCATGATAATGGCTAACTTTGGCACTGTCACCTCATTGTTCGTCCCATCAACTAACACTTTACTCACTACCAATCACCTTACCCGCTAAAATATCTGCCACTAAACTTGGTAAAATATCACCTGCTTTACCGGTAAAATGATATTGGAACTGACTGTGGCGATCAGCAGGATCGAGATTAACTTCTACCGTCTGTGCACCATGATGATTAGCGCTATCGACAAAACCGGCTGCAGGATAAACGGTACCAGAAGTGCCGATGGCTATAAACAAATCACAATTATCTAAAGCATCATGAATTCTATCCATACCAAACGGCATTTCGCCAAACCACACAATATGTGGTCTTAAACGCTTACCTGGAATACAACAGGTACAGCAATTGTCAGCGCCAAATGGCTCACGTAAAATAAATGTTTGTAATGATTGTGGACAGCGACCCTTAGCAAGTTCACCGTGCATATGCAGCAATCGTTTAGAGCCTGCCCGCTCATGCAAATCATCAACATTTTGGGTTATAACTAACAACTCACCCGTAAATTCGGTCTCAAGCTTGGCTAATGCTAAATGTGCAGCATTGGGAACAACATCATCACTGTGTAATTGTTGCCAGCGACTATTATAAAAACGCTCAACGAGTTCAATATCTCTGGCATAGCCTTCTGGAGTGGCAACATCTTCAATATGATGCTGTTCCCATAAGCCATGCTGATCTCTAAATGTGCTCATACCCGACTCAGCAGATATACCCGCGCCGGTTAGCACTACAATTTGCCGGTACATTGATTATCCTTTAGTGTGATGATGTAAAATATAATGCCATATACTTTCAATACGATATCAAAAATACGCCCATACGTTTCAAAATGTTGTGACTTGACGGCCTAAAAAGCCATTTTATCGATAATATAATCATATCGAATTAGCCAATTGGCACAATAATCCCTTAGTATAAGTAAGTTTATTGAGAGATTAGTAACAAATAATATCAACTTCAGCGAGTGTTTTGCTAAATATGCTCCATATAGGTTGATTAAGCACCTTAAGAGGTTTATGTTTTTAAACTCAAGACATATAATGATTAGAATATCCACCGATGAACCGATTGGTTCTGCAATCAAGAGATTAGCAATGACAGATGGAAATCAAGCGCTCAAAAAAGCCGGATTAAAAATAACCCTGCCGCGAGTTAAAATTCTAGAACTGATGCAAGAACCAAATAATCAGCATATCAGTGCAGAAGACTTATACAAAAAGTTACTCGAAATTGGTGAGGAAATTGGCCTTGCTACTGTGTATAGAGTATTAAACCAGTTTGATGATGCTGGCATTCTTAATCGTCATCATTTTGAAAGTGGCAAAGCGGTGTTTGAATTATCGACTCAGCAACACCACGACCATTTGGTTTGTCTGACCTGTGATAAAGTCATTGAGTTTTCTGATGATGTAATTGAGCGTCGTCAAGACGAAATCGCCATGCGTCATAACATCAAGTTAACTCACCATAGCTTGTACCTTTATGGTCGTTGCACCAACGATACATGTGATCACGCTGACGAATAGTCTATATGTGGGCAACAAATAAACCAGCAAATTTGCTGGTTTTTTATTGCTTGAAATTTATCATCTGCATCTCTTTTTGGGGTAAAAAGTATAGAACTGGGAGCCGTACATAGCACACAAGTGCGGATGGCATTGTAAAAAGTCTTATTAAATAAATACGGTTAAATTAACAGTGTTAACCATAGACTGAAACTCAGCACAGATAACAAGGTCGATAATACCACTGTGCTGCCCAAGGTTGATTCATGCTGTTTAAGCTCTGTAGCAATTAAATAAGCATTAACACCTAATGGCGAGGCGCTAAGTAACACTAACATCGCCGTATTTTGTAATGTTAACTGAAACACAAAATGCGCCATCACATACACTAATGCGGGTAACAAGATAATTTTCAAACTACTTGCCACTAATGCTAAACGCCAATGATCGCCAATCCGATAGAAACTTAAATTAGCGCCTAGAACAAATAATGCACAGGCTAATGCCGGTTTTGCGAGTAATGCTAGCCCTGCACTAAGCTGTTCCCCCAAGTTAATACTTATCGCATTAGCTAAAATGCCCAAGCTAATGCTCATCACCACCGGATTGAGTAGCATAGAACGAGTAAATCGACGCCACGAAAAGCCTTGTTTTTGCGCGCGTGCCGCTAAGATAAATGTCAACGCAAACAAGGTAGCACTATGAAAAGTAATGATCATAAATACCTGCCCGATCATCGTGTCGCCCAAGGCGGCGGTAATGATCGGTAATCCGACCAATACAGTATTAGAATAACAGCTGCCTAGGGCAAAAACGGCACTGGCATCTCGGCTTTGTTGTGCTACTGGACTACAATATCGATTAATTAGATAACCAATGGTAAATACCACCACGACCGGCATATAAAAAGCCAGCAACGCAAGTGGATCAATACTTTGTGCCAGTGGCGCAGCCAACATATTGATAAATAAAAATGCCGGAATGCTGACATAAAAAGTGAATTTGCTGATGCCTGCAATATGTTCTTGAGTAAAAAAGCCCACTCGGGTTAAGCCATAGCCTAGGGTGACCATAAACATTAACGGGAAAATAATACTCACTATATGCATAACAACCTTACTAACGCTGAGGTAACCTAAACTTATAATAGGCGATAACAATCTCAACCGTACTGAGAAAAAAGCAATAAAAAAAGGCGCCTAAGCGCCTTTTTAAGCCGAGTAAATATTACCAGCCAGTACGAATACGTAATGCTTTACCGATATCAGCTAAAGAGCGAACAGTCGTAACACCAGCAGCTTCTAAAGCAGCAAATTTATCAGCAGCAGTACCTTTACCACCAGCGATAATTGCGCCAGCATGACCCATACGCTTACCTTCTGGTGCAGTAACACCAGCAATGTAAGACACAACAGGCTTAGTTACGTGTGCTTTGATATATTCAGCCGCTTCTTCTTCAGCGTTACCACCGATTTCACCGATCATTACAATCGCTTCAGTCTGTGGATCGTTTTGGAACATTTCCAATACGTCGATGAAGTTAGTACCAGGAATTGGGTCGCCACCGATACCTACACAAGTAGATTGGCCGAAACCTTCGTCAGTCGTTTGCTTAACCGCTTCGTACGTTAATGTACCAGAGCGAGAAACAATACCAACTTTACCTGGCTTGTGAATGTGACCAGGCATAATACCAATCTTACATTCACCAGGAGTGATTACGCCTGGGCAGTTAGGACCGATCATGCGAACGCCAGTTTCTTCAAGCTTCACTTTCACTTGCAGCATATCAAGTGTAGGAATACCTTCAGTGATACAAACGATTAGCTGAATGCCAGCATCAATTGCTTCAAGAATTGCATCTTTACAAAATGGTGCAGGAACGTAGATAACAGATGCTGTTGCACCAGTTTGTGCTACTGCATCTTTAACTGTGTTAAATACTGGAAGACCAAGGTGAACTTGACCACCTTTTCCAGGAGAAACACCGCCAACCATTTGCGTGCCATAAGCAATCGCCTGCTCAGAGTGGAAAGTACCCTGACCACCAGTGAAACCTTGACAGATCACCTTGGTATCTTTGTTAATTAAAACAGACATTATTTGCCCTCCGCAGCTTTAACAACTTGCTCAGCCGCGTCAGTTAGACTTGTTGCCGCGATGATATCAAGACCAGACTTAGCCAATACTTCACGACCTAATTCGGCGTTAGTACCTTCAAGACGAACAACTACTGGCACTTTAACGCCAACTTCTTTAACTGCACCGATAATACCTTCAGCGATCATATCGCAACGTACGATACCACCGAAGATGTTAACCAATACCGCTTTAACATTGCTGTCAGAAAGAATGATTTTAAAGGCTTCAGCAACACGTTCTTTAGTTGCTCCACCGCCAACGTCTAAGAAGTTAGCTGGTTTGCCGCCGTGTAGGTTTACGATGTCCATTGTACCCATTGCTAGGCCTGCACCGTTCACCATACAACCTACGTTACCGTCTAAAGCAACATAGTTTAATTCAAATTTAGCAGCATGTGCTTCACGAGCATCATCTTGTGATGGATCGTGCATCGCTTTGATTTTTGGCTGGCGATATAATGCGTTGCCATCAATACCAATTTTGCCATCTAAACAGTGAAGGTTGCCTTCAGTAGTGATAACAAGTGGATTGATTTCTAATAATGCAAAATCATGGTCGTTAAACATGTTCGCAAGACCCATAAAGATCTTAGTGAACTGCTTCATTTGTGTTGGGTTTAAACCTAACTTGAAGCCAAGATCGCGAGCTTGGAAAGCTTGCGGACCCGTTAACGGATCGATGATTGCTGTATGAATAAGTTCTGGCGTTTCTTCAGCCACTTTTTCAATTTCAACACCACCTTCAGTCGACGCCATGAACACAACGCGACGAGTGCTACGGTCAACAACTGCACCTAAGTACAATTCGTTGGCGATATCAGTACAGCTTTCAACTAGAATTTTAGCAACTGGCTGACCTTTAGCATCAGTCTGGTACGTTACTAAGTTCTTGCCTAACCAGTTTTCAGCGAATGCTCTGATTTCGTCTTTACTACCGGTAACTTTAACGCCACCTGCTTTACCACGGCCGCCTGCGTGTACTTGACACTTAACAACCCATAAATTTCCGCCAATGTGGCCAGCTGCTTCAACTGCTTCTTGAGCAGTATCACATGCAAAGCCTTCAGAGACTGGTAAACCATATTCGGCAAATAAAGATTTTGCCTGATACTCATGCAAATTCATGATGATCTATCCATATACTTCTAATCAAATCCAACTGGCTCAATATGAGCCAGCGACGAGGGTTTATCTACTGACTTATAGATCAAGCAGCAGACGAGTTGGATCTTCTAAGAAGTCTTTAATCGCAACTAAGAAGCCAACTGACTCACGACCATCAACAATACGATGATCGTAAGAGAGTGCTAGGTACATCATAGGCAGGATTTCAACCTGACCATTTACTGCCATTGGGCGATCTTTAATAGCATGCATGCCTAAGATTGCGCTTTGTGGCAGGTTCAAAATTGGAGTCGACATTAACGAACCGAACACACCACCGTTGGTGACTGTGAAGTTACCGCCAGTCATATCTGCAACAGATAGCTTTCCGTCACGGCCTTTGATAGCCAATTCACGAACTGCTTTTTCAATTTCAGCAAGACTCATGGTATCGGTATCACGTAATACTGGTGTTACCAGACCACGAGGTGTCGATACTGCAATGCTGATATCAAAATAGTTGTGATACACAATATCATCACCGTCAATAGACGCATTCACTTCTGGAAAACGCTTTAACGCTTCTGTTACTGCTTTGATATAGAAAGACATAAAGCCTAAACGAATACCATGGCGTTTTTCAAAAATGTCTTGATACTGTTTACGAATATCCATGATTGGCTTCATGTTGACTTCGTTAAACGTGGTCAACATTGCCGTTGAATTTTTCGCTTCTAAAAGACGTTTAGCAATGGTTTTACGAAGACGTGACATTGGAACACGCTTCTCACTACGACCTTCAAGTGGTGCAACAGGTGCAGCTGGCGCGGTTTTAGCTGGTGCAGACTTAAGAAATGCATCAACATCATCCTTAGTCACACGTCCGCCAACACCAGAACCTTTAATTTTGCTGGCATCAAGATTGTGCTCTGCAATCACACGACGTACTGAAGGACTCAATGCATCGTTAGATTCATCAGTAGCCGCTTCGGTAGATGCCGCAGCAGAAGGCGCTGACGCTTCAGCTTTAGTCACTTCTTGGCCAGAAACTGCACCAGCGACAAAATTAGCAATCACTTGCTCACCTAAAACGGTGTCACCTTCTTGGAATAACAATTCAGAGATTGAACCATCTTCAGGTGCAACCACTTCTAAAACAACTTTATCAGTCTCGATATCAACTAAGTTTTGATCACGAGTCACCTGCTCACCAGGTTTAACATGCCAAGTAGCAATAGTTGCATCAGCAACAGATTCTGGTAATACGGGTACCTTAATTTCGATACTCATGGAAAGCTTCCCTTATATAAATTATCTATTACGACAGTTTTAATGCGCTATTAACTAATGATTCTTGCTGCTGTACGTGCAAGCCAGGATAACCACATGCTGGTGCAGCAGACGCTTCACGACCGGCATAAGTTAATTGACCACCTGCAGGAATATTAGCCCAGAAATGATGCTGACTACAGTACCATGCACCTTGGTTTTGCGGTTCTTCCTGACACCAAACAAAATCAGTAACATGTTGATAAGTTTCTAATGCTGCACGAAGTTCCACATCAGGGAACGGATACAACTGCTCAACACGCACGATGGCAACGTTAGTGACATTCTCTTTGCGACGTTTTTCAAGTAACTCGAAATACACCTTGCCACTACAGAATACAACACGGTCAACTTTACTTGCGTCTAAGGTATCAACCTCACCGATGATATTTTGGAAAGTACCTTCAGCAAGCTCTTCTAAGCTAGACACAGCTAATGGATGACGCAATAAAGATTTAGGCGACATTACCACTAATGGACGACGCATCGGACGAACAACTTGGCGACGAAGCATGTGATAAACTTGCGCCGGAGTTGATGGCACACACACTTGCATATTGTGGTTAGCACATAGTTGCAAGAAGCGCTCTAAACGGGCACTTGAATGCTCAGGGCCTTGACCTTCATAACCATGAGGTAGCAGCATAGTGAGACCACATAAACGGCCCCATTTTTGCTCACCAGACGATAAGAATTGATCAATTACCACTTGGGCACAGTTAACGAAATCGCCAAACTGCGCTTCCCAAATGGTTAAACCACCTGGTTCTGCTGTGGCGTAACCGTATTCAAATGCCAACACTGAAGCTTCAGACAATACCGAGTCAATAATATCAATTGGCCCTTGCTCATCTGCCACATTACGCAAAGGTAAATAGGTAGTGCCGTCTTTTTGGCTGTGCAATACCGCATGACGATGGAAGAATGTGCCACGACCAGAGTCTTGACCGGTAATCCGCACACGCTTGTTGTCTTCAAGGATAGAAGCATAAGCTAGCGTTTCTGCGAAACCCCAATCAAGTAACTTCTCGCCTTTTGCCATCGCAGTTCTGTCGCCATAAATTTTGGCAACGCGAGATTGCAGCGGATGATTATCAGGAATATCGACTAACTTATTGGCTAAGTTTTGTAGACGGTCCATCGACATCGCACCGGCATAATCTTCATCCCATTCACGATTGAGATAAGGTGTCCAATCAACCGTATGCAGCGTCATTGGACGCCACTCTTTAACAACACAATCACCGGCATCTAATGCATCACGATAATGATTAATCAAACCAGTCACTTCATCGGCTGGAATACTATTTTCAGCGATTAACTTATCTGCATAGATTTTACGTGGCGTTGGATGTTTTTTGATTTTAGCGTACATTAGCGGCTGTGTAGCACTAGGCTCATCAGCTTCATTATGGCCATGACGGCGATAACACACTAAATCAATAACCACATCGCGTTTAAACTCATTACGATAATCAACTGCAAGTTGCGAAATAAACGCCACCGCTTCTGGGTCGTCAGAGTTGACATGGAAAATTGGCGCCTGAACCATCTTAGCGATATCAGTACAATATTCGGTTGAACGAGTGTCGGCATGGTTAGATGTGGTAAAACCAACTTGGTTATTGACCACAATCCGAATGCTACCACCAATGGTAAAACCACGTGTTTGAGACATGTTAAACGTCTCTTGCACAATGCCTTGACCCGTTATAGCAGAGTCACCATGAATAGTAATTGGCATCACTTGCAGGCCATCTTTACAACCACGACGATCTTGACGAGCGCGAACTGAACCAATAACCACTGGATTAACGATCTCTAAGTGAGATGGGTTAAAGGCTAACGCTAAATGGACATTACCACCTGGCGTTTCAAAATCTGATGAGAAACCCTGATGATATTTAACATCACCTGAACCATGGGTATCAGCGTGTTTACCAGCAAATTCGTCAAACAATTCAGCAGGACGTTTACCTAACACGTTAATAAGCAGGTTTAAACGACCACGGTGAGCCATGCCAACAACGATTTCTTTGGTACCCGCTTCACCGGCACGGTAAATGATTTCACGCATCATAGGAACGAGCGAATCACCACCTTCTAGGGAGAAACGTTTAGCTCCAGGGAATTTAGCACCAAGGTATTTTTCGATACCTTCTGCAGCATTCAACCCTTCAAGAATACGCTTTTTAACATCGTTACCGTATTGGGCTTTACCTAATGTCGGTTCAAGACGTTGTTGGATCCAACGTTTTTCATCGGTATCAGTAATATGCATGTATTCAGCACCAATAGAGCCACAGTAGGTGCTCTTTAATGCATGAATAATGTCAGCAAGCTTCATGGTTTCACCGCCGAGGGCGAATGAACCAGTATTAAACTGACGCTGCATGTCTTCTACAGTTAAGCCGTGATAAGCAGGATCTAACTCCTGAACAACCTCACGCTTCCACAATCCTAATGGATCTAAATTGGCATTTTGATGGCCACGGAAACGATGGGCATTGATCAATTGCAGGACTTTAACTTGCTTCGCGTCTAGCTCTGGATCGGTTACGCTGTTTGCGTTTTTAAAACGACCTTCTAGGGCTAAGCTACGGAAATAGTCACGGACTTTAGAGTGGGCTGTTTCGGGTACGTCTACTGAAGCACCGTTAACGGGAGGGAGATTATCAAAAACAAGCTGCCAATCAGCAGTAACTGATTGCGGATCTTCTTGATAGGCTTCATACATCTCTTCTACGTAGGTCGAGTTCGAACCACTTAAATACGACGACTCGAGCCAAGCTTTCATGATGCCTTGGTGCATTGTTATTCCTTTCAAACTTGATACACGTGCTAGCCATAAACATAACAGTGAGTAACATAAGTTACATCACACGTAGACTGAAACTATCTTAAAAAACCTAATTTCAGGAGGTATTGCATAAACACACAAAAGAGCCATCCCCGTTATTGGAGATGACTCTTAATAGAGCTAATAAGTCAGACTATTTTGCTCTTCTTGGTGCATTAAACTGCCCGCTTTAGCAGCATCGACTTAATATGACCAATCGCTTTCGTTGGGTTTAATCCTTTAGGACAAACATCAACACAGTTCATGATGCCATGACAACGGAACACACTGTACGCATCATCTAGATCAGATAAACGCTCTTCAGTTGCCGTGTCGCGGCTGTCAATTAAGAAACGATAAGCATGTAATAAACCACTTGGTCCGATAAATTTATCCGGATTCCACCAGAATGATGGACAAGCAGTTGAACAACATGCGCACAAGATACATTCGTATAAACCATCTAAATGAGCGCGCTCTTCAGGTGATTGTAAATGTTCGCGAACAGGTGCCTTTTCATCATTAATCAGGAAAGGCTTAATCTTTTCATATTGCTTGTAGAACTGAGTCAAGTCGACGACTAAATCTCGAACTACTGGCATGCCTGGTAATGGACGGACTTCAATTTTCTTCCCTTTAAAGGTTGAAATTGGTGTAATACACGCCAATCCATTTTTACCATTCATGTTAACACCGTCAGAACCACACACACCTTCACGGCATGAACGACGGAACGCAAGCGTTGGGTCTTGTTCTTTCAGTTTAATTAACGCATCTAACACCATCATATCAGAGCCATCTGGCACTTCTAGGGTGTAATCCTTCATATAAGGCTTGGTATCTACATCAGGATTATAACGATACAATGCAAATGTTAATTTCATCTTTTGCAACTCCTGCCTAATAGGTACGTTTTACTGGTGGAAACGCATCGCGCAATTTAGGTGTCATGTTGACATCACGTTTACTCATAGCGGTAGTGACTGGGTCAAATATGCTATGACATAACCAATTATCATCATCACGATCTAAATAATCTTCACGAGAATGCGCACCACGGCTTTCAGTACGGAAGTTAGCTGCATAAGCCGTTGCCAGCGCGGTGGCCATCAAGTTGTCTAATTCTAAGCATTCAATACGTTGAGTGTTAAATTCTGTTGAATTATCAGATAACTTGGCATTTTCAAGACGCTTTTGAATTGCTTGAAGCTGTTCTAAACCTTCTGCCATGGCTTCGCCACTGCGGAAAACAGAGAAATTTAACTGCATGCACAATTGAAGGTCTTTACGGATAACCGAAGGATCTTCACCGTCTTTGTTGCTTTCCCAACGATTAAGACGTGTAAGTGATGCACTTATTTCTTCGTCTGTAGCCGCTTTAGGCTCAGGTGTTTCGTCTAACGCTTTACCTAAATGCTGACCGGCAGCACGTCCAAACACCACTAAATCAAGTAGTGAGTTACCACCTAAACGGTTTGCACCATGTACTGATACACAGGCAATCTCACCCACAGCAAACAAACCTAATACATCTTGCTCGGTGCCATCGTTATTCTGGCGAATAACTTGTCCACTCACTTTAGTCGGTAAACCGCCCATCATATAATGACAAGTCGGGATCACAGGAATTGGACCATCAGCTGGATCAATGTGGGCAAAAGTACGGGATAATTCACATACACCAGGAAGACGTGCTTCAAGGGTTTCTTTACCTAAATGATCAAGTTTAAGCAACAAATGCGGACCTAATGGACCGTCTAAACCACGACCTTCACGAATTTCAGTCATCATTGAACGTGCTACCACGTCACGAGATGCCAAATCTTTCGCATTAGGAGCATAGCGTTCCATGAAACGTTCGCCATCTTTATTTAAAAGATATCCACCTTCACCACGACAACCCTCAGTCACCAATGTGCCTGCACCAGCAATACCCGTAGGGTGGAACTGCCACATTTCCATATCTTGTAACTGAACACCAGCGCGAGCTGCAATACCAACGCCGTCACCGGTATTGATATGAGCATTGGTGGTAGACGCGTAAATACGCCCTGCACCGCCGGTGGCTAAAATAGTGGCTTTGGCTTTGAAATAAACAATATCACCGGTTTCGATTTCAATCGCAGTACAACCGACAACAACGTCATCTTCATTTTTAACCAAATCTAAGGCATACCACTCAGAATAAACGTCAGTTTTATGTTTAACGTTTTGTTGATATAAACAATGAAGCAGTGCATGGCCTGTTCGGTCAGCAGCAGCGGCAGTTCGAGCGGCTTGCTCGCCACCAAAGTTTCTAGACTGACCACCAAACGGACGTTGGTAAATGGTGCCGTTTTCAAAACGAGAGAAAGGTAAACCCATTTGCTCAAGTTCGATGATGGCTTCAGGACCTGTTTTACACATAAATTCGATGGCTTCTTGGTCACCGATAAAATCGGAACCTTTAACCGTGTCATACATGTGTTGTTCCCAATGATCTTCGTGTGCATTACCTAATGCTACGGTGATACCACCTTGAGCAGAAACGGTATGTGAACGAGTAGGGAATACTTTAGATAACAGCGCGCAGCTCTTACCTTCTTTAGAAATCTGTAATGCTGCTCGCATACCTGCGCCACCGGCGCCGATCACAATTGCATCAAATTCGCGTACTGGAATACTCACTTAAACACCCCACACTATTACTATGCCTGAAGCTAAATAACTCAATGCGATAACAACAAAAGTAAACTGTAGTACACCACGCAACGCTGTATTTTTGACATAATCAGTCAACACTTGCCATACACCAATCCAAGCATGGATAAGCAAAGCAACCAACGTTATAAGAGTAAAGACTTTCATTGGAAGTGAACTGAATAAGCCACTCCAAATTTCGAAAGTTAACGGGGCACTACACGCGATAAAACCTACTAAGAAAATAGTATAACAAGCGAGGATCACTGCACTTGCGCGTAATAGAATATAGTCATGAACACCACTACGTCCAAAACTTGCTGCATTTGTTACCATACCCAAATCCCCGCTATGATTGATAGAACCGCTGCTAAAGCAAACGTAGCTTTAGCTGATGCTGTACCCGAAGCTAACTCTTCCCAGCGACCAGTATCCATAATCAGATGACGAATGCCACCTAACAAGTGATAACCTAACGCGGTTAGAATGCCCCAAAGGATGAACTTCATCACGAAACCATCGAACAAGGATTGTACGCTAGCGAACCCTTCTGCTGATGTTAAAGTCGAATTTAACAACCATAGAAGAATACCAATAGCAAATAGCATGATAACACCGGAAACACGGTGTAGGATTGACGCGATCGCTGTTGCAGGAAAGCGAATCGTCTGCAGGTCTAGATGGACAGGTCTTTGCTTTTTCACGTTCTGCTCACTCAGCTCCGTCGAGCATTATTTTTGTTATATATCTGTTATTTGTTTAACCACTAACGCTAACACTTAGCTTACGTTTTAAAACAAATAACAGATCACTCTAAAACATCTAATCAGTTGAGAAACCACTATTTAGTGCGTAAATTAATCGTTTCTAAACTGTGACGTTAGTCTCCCTTAGGGACGCAGGCAAGTATACTCGCGGGAATTGTCAAATACAAACATCACATTATGCAAAATAAGTTTTTTTACTGTTTTTTTAATTTAATTCAAGCCTAGAGCGGTTTACAGCAGACATATACCTTGGTCTAACGAATTTAAACGCTTATTTAAATTGATCTGTGATCCCGATCCACTGTAAAGTAATGACCGCTTAACATGCCGCACTCATATAGAAGAATGAAGTAAGGAGAACGGGGTATGGCTGATAATATAGCCAAATTAGAGTTACCAGGAAACGATTCAATCGACCTACCTATTAAGAAAGGTACTGAAGGTTTTGACGTTATCGACATCAGTACACTTGGAAAAAAAGGGTATTTCACCTTCGATCCAGGCTTTTTAGCTACTGCATCTTGTGAGTCAGCAATTACTTATATCGACGGTGAGCAAGGTATCTTGTTGCATCGTGGTTATCCAATTGACCAACTTGCTACTGAATCGACATACTTAGATTTATGCTACTTGCTATTGTATGGTGAATTACCGTCTAAAGCTGATTACGAACAATTTGTTTCCACAGTGAAAGAACACACTATGGTTCACGAGCAAATTGCATTCTTTTTCAGAGGTTTCCGCCGTGACGCACACCCAATGGCAATGCTATGTGGTGTAACGGGTGCATTATCTGCTTTCTATCAAGATTCTCTTGATGTTAACAATCCAAAGCATCGTGAAATTGCAGCTTACCGCTTAGTGTCGAAAATGCCGACAATCGCAGCGATGTGCTACAAGTACTCAATGGGGCAACCTTTTGTTTACCCACGTAACGATTTAAGTTACGCAGGTAACTTCTTGTCGATGATGTTTGCTACTCCTTGTGAAGAGTACAAAGTCAACCCAGTTGTTGAAAAAGCGATGGACCGTATTTTTGTATTACATGCTGATCACGAGCAAAATGCATCTACATCTACTGTTCGTTTAGCCGGTTCTTCAGGCGCTAATCCATTTGCATGTATTGCAGCGGGTATTGCTTCGTTGTGGGGCCCAGCTCATGGTGGTGCTAACGAAGCTTGCTTAGAAATGTTAGAAGAAATCGGCAGCGTTGATCGTATTCCTGAGTTTATCGAGAAAGCGAAAGACAAAAACGACCCATTCCGTCTAATGGGCTTTGGCCATCGTGTTTATAAGAACTTCGACCCTCGCGCTAAAGTGATGCGTGAAACCTGTCATGAAGTGCTTAAAGAACTGAAAGTGGTTGATCCATTATTAGACGTGGCAATGGAACTTGAGCGTATCGCTCTTGAAGATGAGTACTTCATCTCTAAGAAGCTATACCCGAACGTTGATTTCTACTCTGGTATCATCATGAAAGCCATTGGTATCCCTAACGATATGTTCACAGTGCTATTTGCATTGTCTCGTACTGTTGGTTGGATTTCACATTGGAAAGAAATGTTAGATCAACCAGGCCATAAGATCAGCCGTCCTCGTCAGTTATACACTGGTGAGTCTGCGCGTGATTTTGTGAGCGTTGATAAGCGTTAATCATCTGATTAACCAAACAGAAAAAAGCGCCGAAAGGCGCTTTTTTGTTACTTAAAGGTAATTTACAACGGCTATATCAGGTTCTACTTGTTTGCTTGAGTTCGGAATATCATGACGGTTGATATTATTCCGATAATCTCTCGCGAATATAAACCATCTCTTCTCGGAAAAAATTTTTCTCAATGTCATTATCTTCATTATTAATAATATACTGCAAACTTTTTGAAGCGTCTTGCCAAAATTCCAATTCTTTGTATATGTTATACAGGGCTTTATGAACTGAAACTAATTGATGTTTTGTCAGTGATTTATTTTTTTTATGATTCAAGTAATCATTATAAAGCTTAATCGACTGACTAAGATCCCTTTCAACAAAAGACCCATTACTATAAATCCAAGCTAATATTTTGATAGCTTCAACATCATCGGCTTGTGCATTTTTTTTTGCTTCATTGACATAACGAGTCCCATCACCTGTATAGTATCCAATGTAAAGAAGTGATTTCCAACTTCCCATCGAATAAGCTTTTTCACACCACTCTTCTAGACTATATGGTGCAAACATTGAACTTTTTGCACACTGTTGTGCAGCCTGTTCTACTGTTAAGTTTGGATCGTTAATATCGATTGCATGCCATAAACTATTTGCTTGCACATAGTGGCAAATTGAGTTTAAAACTAACAATATAAAAAGACTTATCCTTACCATTGCAACTCACCATCTGAATTGACCCGTTTTTCAGGAATATGAACCTGAAAAGACTTAATAGCTGACTTATAGGGAAACCCTTCACGGTAAAAGTATTGCTGCTTAAGCGGAGTATCTTCAGCAGAGCCCTCTTTGCAATCATTTTCGGTTAGACACAACATACCTCCAATAAAGTCTACAAAGACAACATTATGTATCCCTTGCTTTTGGATTAAAGTATCAATACCTTCTTGATAAGATGCAGCTTCAACAGCATGCCACCGATGCATGAAAGCCAGCACACGATGTTGATTGGATTCTTTTATGATACTCACAATATTATTTGTCCAGCTATCATTGCGTTTGCTATGAGTATCTTTACAAATACCCGCCTCGGCATTGTCAGACGAGCAAGCTGCATCAAGACTTGCCATTTGATCTAATGTCATGTCCAAAGCAACTATTTTCAAACCTGCAGTTCTTGCTGCTTTAACAAGTTCACCGTATGCATGAGGAACTAAATATCCCCATGCCCAATTATCATTAAAGTAACGCTGAATAACTTCAAATCCCTTACCTGTACGTTGATAGAATGCCACTTGCTCCTTCATTGATTGTGGTAACATCTCTATAGCAAAATGGGTAAAGCCAGCTGCTTTTAATTGTTTGATCGCTTTAATCGCTTCATATTTATAACCAGCGGTGTTGTGATTAGACTCACCTAGCATAACTAAGCGAGCATTACCTGCCATCGTTTTGTAATTTACATCCGTGTTAATTTTATTCATTATTTGTCCGTGATTTTTATTAAAACTTAACAGTCTAATTTTTGAAATAATACTACTTACACCAATCTGCTACAGAAACAATACCCATCAACTTTTCTTTATTTTCAGCTAACCATACATCGATCGCTGTTGAAGGTTTGAATTCAGAGCCAGTACCCGGCCAGTAGTAATTCCCAGCACTATCTAAACACAGCGCGACATAAACTGGAGTCGAATTAAAAACGACATCTTCACCTTGCTCGACAAGCATTTCATAGTTTATGTTTTTGTGAGATTCACCTTTATAAGTATCGAGGACTTCAGCAAAAAAAACCTGCTTTTCTAATCCATCATTCTGAGCCGTTACTTCCACTTTAGTGACTTTTAATTTAGCAAGATAATGTACATTTTTTATAGCTTGTATAAAGCCGTTTAATTCTGATGAGGCTTCGTTTTGAGCGAGCGCTGGATGGATAACACCTACTAACAAGAATAGGAGAACTATGATATTTTTCATTATGCTTCACTTCCTGCAATCGATGACTTTTGAGTATAAACAGGTAAACTGGCAGATGATGAGTCAAAGTTAGAAGGAACAACAAAAGCATCCCACACCTCTTTTTTATACTTAGAAACTTTCACACTATTACTTTGATTACCTCCGAGCATAAACAAATAATTACCATCAACGCTTTGCCCTACGACAAAAGCAACATGTCCGCCCCCTTGCCTTGATTTGATGCCTATAGCACCGTAAACAGGTTGAGTTATTGGTTTACCAAAATCAATCCATGATTTGGCTCTAAAAGCATTTTTGACAGGTTCAATATTATTTTGTTTCATCACCCAAGCAACAAAAGACCCACACCAGGCATTTTGCCCCCCACTGTCATCACTTCCCCAAAACTTAGACGCCTTAAAATATTCTAAAATTTGAGGGTTTGCTTTAGTGCCTGCAACTTCGGATTCACCCACCTCATTAACTGCTGTTTTCATCCAAAAAGCATTAGTTACAGGCATTTTTAAAGAGGTATTTACATTAGGAAACCCGTCTACAATCAACAGTTTTTCATTCATCTTTCGATAAGTTCGACCATTCGCGTCAATTTTGCCATCTGGACGTACCATATTAAGTACTTTGCTTTGAAACAATTTAATCGCTGCAACAGTTTTAGAGCTTTCAGGCCTAGAGCCTAAACGGCCATCAACAATTAATGATTTTGTAGGAGGAATGAATTTAAGTAGTTTATTTAAACCGCTTTGAACTGTTTTTACATCGTTAGCTCCACCCAGCCCGACAGCTTGAGTTATTTTTATTGATTACATCGTATTATCCTTGTCATTATTGGTGTAAAGCAGAAGTTAAATCTGCAGATT